>CAYNKM010000282.1:0-2912 GCA_964397795.1 uncultured Desulfovibrio sp.
TATCCAAAAAGCCTTGATCTCTATAAGAGGTCACAAGGAAAGAAAAAAATTATTCCGGGAGTTTTTCCTTTCCGCTCTTGTCTTTTCCAAAGCGCGGAATCAGCGTGATTATTTTGGTTATTAAATTTATTAAAAAGATTCACCAGGAAAGTCCGGAAGCACAATACTATAATTGCGCCGGCAAGCAAAAAGGGATATTAAAAAGCGGAATAAAAATAAGGGGGAGGAATACTGTGCGACAGGATGACAGACAGGAAAACTCCCATTTTAGTCAATCAGATCAGATTGAAGCAGATCTTTCTCCGCAAAAAAGCAGGGAAGGAGATTTTCTGCATCCTGCCGATCTTGCCGACCATCTTGAAAATCTTTCCAGCGAAAAACGCGTCAACGCCCTGACCCGAATCCCCAGGGAAGAAGCGGCCGAAGCCATTGCGGAGCTGGAAGCTCCCATAGCCGTTGATGTTCTGGAAAATCTTGATACTGACATAGCCGCCCAAATTCTTGCGGAAATGGCGCCCGACGACGCGGCTGACGTTCTTGACGATCTTGACGTGGAACATCGGGATGTCCTGCTCGAAAAGCTCGCCCGTGAAGATTCTGAAGAACTCCGCAATCTGCTGCATTTTGATCCGGATTCCGCCGCTGGCGTAATGAACAGTGAGCTTATCCTTCTGGACAAGAATCTCACTGTGGACGATGCCATTGCCCATATAAGACATGAAATGGCTGAAAAGGAAAGTCCTTATTATGGATATGTAGTAGATACCCACGAGGTCCTGACAGGCGTTCTCTCTCTAAAGGATCTTATGCTTGCCAAAAGGGGAACGTTGGTGGGAGACCTTATTGACGGGCAGCATGTGGTCAGCGTTACCTATGATACGGATAAGGGCGAAGTCGCCAATCTTTTGTCCCATTATAATTATCTGGCCATGCCGGTAGTAGATTATG
Source organism: uncultured Desulfovibrio sp. (assembly GCA_964397795.1). Lineage (GTDB taxonomy): Bacteria > Desulfobacterota > Desulfovibrionia > Desulfovibrionales > Desulfovibrionaceae > Desulfovibrio. Next base: position 949 of record CAYNKM010000282.1, read on the forward strand.
AAGGCCATATCATGGGCGTGGTAACCTATGATGACATTATGGATATTATCCATGAAGAGGCCAATGCGGATATGCTGGGCATGGTTGGCGCCGACCCGGAAGAGAGCTGCGACACTCCCTGGGAAGAAAGCGTGCGCAAACGTCTGCCCTGGCTTATTGTCAATATGATTAATTCCGCCCTTTCCGCGTCGGTGGTATATATGTTTGAAGGGACTATCGCCCAAATGGCGGTTCTGGCTGTTCTTATGCCAATGGTTGCCAATCAGGCGGGTAATACCGGCCAGCAGGCGCTTGCGGTCATGATCCGTCAGCTTTCAAAAGATCGGTTTGAGCAGCGCAAAGCCTGGATAGCTGTCCTTCGCGAGGGAAAGATCGGCCTGGTGACCGGATTTGTCATGGCCATAATCTCATTTCTCGGGTCCTGGTGGTTTACCAGCGATTTCAAGATTGGTCTGGTAATGGGTGGGGCCATTCTTTTTGACATGCTTCTTGGCGCGATCGCCGGAGGATCCATTCCCCTTATTTTCAGGGCATTGGGAAGGGATCCGGCCCAGGCATCAAGTATTTTTTTGACTACCATAACAGATGGCGCAGGTTTTTTTATTTTTTTAGGGTTGGCCACGCTTCTGTTATTCTGAAATGGATCAGACTGAAAGTAATAAACCCAGCGATTATATAATCTTCAAACCGGAATTTTTAACAAAGGATATATAGTGAAAATTATTTGTCCTGCCTGCGGATTTAACAGGGACGTGCCTCCTGAACGCCTGCCCGGGGATTCTGTTACCGCGACCTGTCCCAAATGCGGAGAAAAATTCAGGGTTCAGGTGAAAAAAACGGAAGAAGAGGAGGATATCCGTATAACCGCTTCCCGCGCCTATCAGGCGGAGCAGAAGCGCTTTGAGAAAGAGGCTGCCCAGGAAGAGTCAATGGAAAACCCATGGGATCTTGCTCCCTGGCCACAAGGCTGGTTTGCGGCCTTTCTCCAGACAATTTTCAGGGTAATGTTTTCACCCTCCAGATTTTATAATTATTTGCTGCCCAGGGTCAGCTTTATAAGGACTTTACTGTTTTTTTCAATTATTATTATATTTCAGTCCGTAATCGATCGCCTGTGGGGACAGTTTCTTCTTTCCGGATTAACTCCGGAAGTCCTGAATGATCCGCAACTGGAGGAAATGCTGAACGTATTCACCTCTGATGACAATTTCATCATGAGCATATTGATACGTTTCGGAGCGTTGATCTTCCAGCTTTATCTTTTTTCATTCATTCTTTATATTACCTATAGGGCTATAACGCCCAACCGATCCGGCTTTGAGCTTGTTTTTCAAGTTATGGCCTATAGTTATGCTCCGCTGGTTCTCTGCGTTGTTCCTGTTCTGGGAAGTTTGATCGGAATGATCTGGAGCCTGGCCTGTCTTTTGTGCGGACTTAAAATCGCCTTGCGCATCAACTGGATAAAGACCCTTATAGGGTTCTCTCCCCTGATCATTTTATCCCTGCCTGTGTTTTCCGTTCTCTTCAATATGTTCTCCTGATCCGCCTGAAAAAAGTGGGAGAAAATTTGGCATGAAATTAGCATGTGACAGATATATGACATACTGATCGACTTTCCTGAAAAATTCCTTTTATGAACCAGTCGAACAAATGAATTTACGGATCTTCCGGAGGCGTGTAAATGACTCATAATATCAATGTCGAATCTCGCAAGACAGGATTCGGCAAATTTCTTTTATCTTTCAAAACCTGTCTGCTTATTCTTGTCCTTTTCGGAAGTCTTGGCTGCGCGCGTTCGCCAGACGACAGTTTTTCCAGCATTTCCCTGACTGGAAACCTGTCCACTCCAATTCAGGTGCTTACAGATAATTTTGTCAGACGGCAGGCGCCGGCAGTTTATGTTCAGCCTTCAACTCCAATAGGCCATCGCCCCCGCGCGCTTTTTGTGCCTTTGCGCGCGGTCC
>CAYNKM010000283.1:0-2909 GCA_964397795.1 uncultured Desulfovibrio sp.
ACAAGGGCAAGCACTTCACCCGCCGCCTTTTTCATTTGATTTGCTATTGCATCCGCAGCTTTTGAACCTGTTTCACCCATTCTTGACAAGGAATTAGCATTACTTGAACTACTCCTGCCCAATTCGTTGATTGATTTTCTGGCGTCATCAGCTGCGCCGCTAACCCTGTCAATCTGGTTTACTGCTTCCAATACGCCATTCTTGTCAAATTTGAGTTCAAGATTGAATACAGGCATTATTTTTTATTCCGCTTATTCATTTCGTGATTGAAACTTTTTACCCGCATTGAATACATTTTTTGCTCAAATAGCATAATCCGCCATTTCATACCCGCCGGATCGGGATAATCGGCACATCCTGATATTATAGCTTCCAGTTTGAGCGGTTTTGGCATACCGCAATAACTATCAATATCACGGCCAAAAAGATCAAGCATATGCCATTTACTGATTGCATCATAATTGAGCTGGCTTTCATAAACGGGTTCCGGCCCTTTACTGCAATTTTGGCAATCCGGCTTATCCTTATTGTCAAGAGCCAGTCCCCAGCAATCTTCACAGGTGAGCTGAGAGTTTTCCCAGACCCAATCAGCCCACCTTATCAGTTTTTTCTTTCTTCAAGTTCCCCAAGCCTTGCGATATTGCGAACACGCATAAGGGTATCAATCGCAAAAGACGGATCGCATTCGCAAATTTCCTTTACCGCTTCTGCGCTATACGGGATCTCATTACCGGCGACATCAAAAAATCCCTGCCAGCCTACGATTGATTCCATAAGGTGAAGGCGATTGAAATACCTTGTAACAAGCACCTCATCCGCCCCGCCTTCCTTGGCCGCCTGTTTGCGGATTTTATCAATTTCGGTTTCTGTTAGCGGTTTTACAAAAGCGCATTCCGTTTTATCAGCCGTGAATGGCAGGATAAAAGTCCTGTTCCTGTAAGCATCCGTCAATACTACTGGCATCGCATTTTCCCCCTGCTTTCAGTTTTATTATTCCTGTATGATAAATAGCGCGTCTTCGCCTTTCACACCAAGCGCGGTACCGTTTTGCTGCATGGTGACAACGGTATCGGATTCATTGATCTCTGGCGTATTGAACTTCACCCTGGGCATATAATGGGCCAGCGTCATGCAAGGATATTTCCCCGCAAAAACCGTTACGGGCAATTCATATCCTCGATAACCCTTGCCAAATTCCCTGGCATCCTTTGTCCGAAAATGGATGGATCTTTCAAGAGTGATTGAGCGGGTGGTGGAAACACCCTCACCCACATACTCATCGCCTATTTCTTCAAGATTGGTGACAGGCGTTCCAATAGTAAGACCACCCTCGGCCATCTTTCCGGAAATGCCGTCAATATCCACATTGGCAAAGCGGGATTCAATGGCAGTTCCAATTCTCTTACTTTTCGGCAGCCAGGGACGGATTATGTCATCCGCTTCCCAGCCTGATGGCGCTGGTGAAATGGTGATGGTGTCCAGGACGTCATTGACTTCAAGCACACGATAGCCAGCGCCGTTATTGTCGTCTTTTTTTGTCTTGTTCTCGATAAGAGCGCCAGGCGTATAGGCGTCCGCTCCGTCATCGGCAAGCTGGATGGTGGCACCAGTAGGCGCTGTCTTTATACTGGCAACACCGCACCAGCCCATCTGCCGGCCCTGAAAGTCAAAGGTGAACATCTGGCCTGATTGTCGTTGCAAGCGCACCTGATCCTGTGTGATTGAGCAGCCGGACATAAATGTGCATAATTTGTCGTCATTCAGAATCCAGATTGATAGGGTAGGGCGGCAGACATTCTGGGAATAAATCCGTGAAAGCATCTGCACATCCGCATCAACAGCAATCGCCGCGGGCGTTGTGTTGTCATAACCGCGCTTGCAGTCTTTCAGGGTCATTACGCCACTGCTTCCCATTTCGCTGTCGCGGTACAAGATTTTTTCATTCCCAATTTTTATAACGCCGCGTGGCGGAAATTTGCCTTCAAGCACATTGTCCGTAATGACATTCAGATTGGAAATATCCTCAATCTTGATTGTTGTAGCAGTATTAGTAGCCGCTTCCGCAACACTAGCCGTCATCTTTGTGGGGTCATTGTAATCTCCCATAAGGGCGACAAAGAGGGCATCTCCCTCTGGCTTTGAGAAATCCTTGTTCACACGGCCATAAAGAGAAATTGAGCCTGTGCCCGCGGGAACGGCATCCTGAAACTGGTCAATGGGATTGAGTGAATCAGACAGCTCTTCACTATCCGTATAGGTTGGGGTCTGCGTCATTGTGGCGCGGCCAGCGGGATTGATATAGCTATCCATTGTCGGCATTTGCAGAACGCCTGAGACATCCTCAATAACCGCAAACACTTTCTGTAATTGGGCGCGGGCAACTTCAGGGCAAGTTTTGGCCATTTCATTTACTCCTGGTTTTCAGTCCATGTCCACCATGGGACCGTTACGCTTATTCCATTCCGTCCATCCGGCAATACGCCGATATTCTCGGAATAGGGAAATTCACAAAGGATCTTGCATTCTGTATAAATATCGTCCTGAAAATTGGTGACAGGCAAAAAGTCGACAGAATATGGCGCGAAGGCGTTTTCCAGCTTTTCCGCCACTTGCCACGGCTCATTGGCGTTTACATCTTTCAGGCTTGAGACTGTCATCTTCCATATGCCGTTACGCCTGCCGGAAGCGTTGCCGCCAATTTCCAGCCTGTCCACAATGCCCGGTTTAAAGCTGCAAAACACAAATATTTTCTTGAGCGCCGGATCAACGTCCTGGGCTGGCGGAACAAGAAAAACCTTTCCAGCCCTTACATCATCCGCAAGAATCCTCCGCGTTTCCGCATAAAACGTCCCGCGAATGTCATTGAGTGACGGTGTAAACTGGCTCATGCCGCGCTTGCCGCCTTTTCC
>CAYNKM010000284.1:0-2899 GCA_964397795.1 uncultured Desulfovibrio sp.
ATGAAGCCATTGTTCATGAACTTCTTGAAGCCAAACTGCACGGCGTCATGGTGGTGGATATTCGTTCTTTTTATGAACATGTCGTAAACAGATTGCCACTTTCCCAAATAAATGAGGAATGGCTTCTCCAGACAGAAGGTTTTTCTCTCAATACCAGGGGATCCCTGAGAAGGCTTAAGCGGGCTCTGGACGTTTTCCTCTCCATATCTCTTCTTACACTCACTTCCCCGCTTATGCTGCTGGCAGCATTGCTTATTAAAATGGAATCCAAAGGTCCTGTAATATATAAACAGGACAGGGTGGGTTTATATGAAAAGGAGTTTACTGTCTATAAATTCCGTTCCATGTGTTTGGATGCTGAAAAAGATGGGGCAAAATGGGCTCAAAAAAATGATTCACGAATAACCCCCTTTGGGCGCTTTATCCGCAAGACAAGAATTGATGAGCTTCCACAATTATGGAACGTGTTAAGGGGGGATATGAGCTTTATAGGGCCAAGACCAGAAAGGATGACTTTTGTCAGGGAACTTAAAAAATCAATCCCATATTACAGTTTAAGGCACACTGTCAAACCGGGCCTGACAGGTTGGGCGCAGGTAAGTTATCCCTATGGCGCCTCAGAGGAAGATGCCAGACATAAACTGGAATACGATCTGTACTATGTGAAAAATATGTCGTTATTACTTGATATTCATATAATTTTTAAAACAATTGGAGTTGTGCTTTTTCCAAAGGGAGCGCGATAATCATTCTGGCTTTTCAAAAATCAGGAGTTTCCTTCCACATAGACCCAGATCACAGCGGATTTTTTAAGCTCTTTCATCTTTCCATCAGTCCCCTTCAGGGGTTCTCCCTGGATGATGGCTTCACAATACCACCAGCCTGCCTGATTGAGAACAAATGAGAAAACTCCTTCCTGGCTGGTTCTTGTTTCAAGATAATTATGCCAGCGGCTTGGCGCACTTTTTTTACCGATATTTATTCTTCCCGCCTTTACCCTGGCTCCGCTCACATCCTTGCCATCATTGACGACCCTTGCGGAAAAGAAAGCGGGCGCCATGAGCCCATAAGGTCTGGTTAAGGGAATAATCTCCAGGCCCCTGGTTACGGTGTTGTCCCAGCCCGCGCCATCACTTAATACAGGTAAATATAATTTGACATTCTGCTGAAAATACTTGTCTTTTTTTTCATCCCAGAAAGGTTTTCCTTCCAGAAGGAACTGATAAAGCCCGGGCTCCGCCAATGCCACATTGGCTCCCCAGGCTCTTTGATCCAGATACCTTATTTCTTCAATGTCACCTAAAAGATCCTTTCTTACCGGCTCCTCCCCTCCCGAATCCCCATAAAAAATCATTGCAAAAGACTGGGGCATATCCATGGCATACGGAAGATATGAATCAGGTTTCATAAGAGACATAAGAATATCGGCTTCAGGTATATCCTCATTTTTCCAGATGATTTTTCCCGTCTTTTTTTTGGAATCAGGAGAGTTTTCCGATATGAGTTTTTCAATCCCAGGCACACTTGGCACAAAAACTGTTATTATATCTTCATCAGCTTTTACATAGTCTGGCCAGGCGAAAGAGATAACCGGGATAATGAAGCATATAAATAAAAAAGTTTTCATATTGCGGCAATAACATTCCGGTTTATTGAAAAATAACAGGAAATTTATTTGACATTTTATTTGGGGCATAAATTCAAAAACTGGAGATCTGCCGTGACAAAACTCCAGCTTTAACTGCTTTATAAGATGATACCGACAGGTTATATTGAAAACCTGCTACCCTGTCAGCTTCATCATTGACGCCTAAAAATAAATTCGGAAATATCCGTCGTTAAAAAATAAAAGTTATCCTGTTCCTATTGGTCAGTCAGACGTTTAAAAGACTTTTTGGTCGCTCCGCATATAGGACAAGTCCAGGTATCTGGAAGATCCTCAAATTTCGTACCCGCCGGTATCTTGTGCCGTTTGTCTCCATGCGCGGGATCATAAACATATCCGCAGTTTACAGTCTGACAGCGCCACATGTCTTCTGGATTACTCATCATACTAATACCTCCCAGTTATATATAGGCGTATGTTTTTGAATTATCCCTTTAATACAAATTTGGCAAATACTATATTAAAACAGATTTTTCTGATTCAAACTAAAATTGATAGAGGAATGCTGGCCGGGTAAAACTTCCGGCCTGGGTGAACTCCTGAATAACTTCGGGATTAATACCAAAAACTTGCGCCGTGCCTGTTATTAAGTCGATAAAACCCTTTTGGGGATCTTTCCGGCGCAACAGGACTTGAGTTTGAGGAATTCCGGTTTTTTCAGAAAGCCACTTGTGAGCTTCATATTGCCCTCCGATCGCGTCTATAAGACCTAACGAGAGCGCCTGCTCTCCAGTAAATATTTTTCCAGATGCCAGGCTTTTGGCTTTTTCCAAATCCATTTTTCTCCCTTTTGCGACTATCGCTACAAATTGATCATGCATATTCATTATTACGCTTTCCAGATAAGCTCTCGCCTCGGGAGAAAGCGGATGCGTATAAGACGCCGCATCCTTGAAAGGCGCTGTGACAAGCACTTCCTGACCTATTCCAATTTTATCCATAAGTCCCTGAATCTGGGGTATATCCATCCTCACTCCGATAGATCCGGTAACAGTTGAAGGATTGGCAAAGATTTTTTCCCCAGCCATGCTTACCATCAATCCTCCTGAAGCCGCCATGGACCCCATACTTACCACAATCGGTTTCTTTTCCGAAATCCTGGCAAGCGCGGCATAAATTTCCTGAGAGGCAGCCGCTCCTCCGCCGGGGGAATCAACCCGAAGCAGAATACCTTTTACTCCATCCATTTTTTCAAGCTTTCTGATCCAGGCCAGGGAAGACTCCGGATTCAGG
>CAYNKM010000285.1:0-2898 GCA_964397795.1 uncultured Desulfovibrio sp.
AGCCAAGCCCTTCCTCGCCGATGATACTGCGCATTTTCGCGTGGGAAAGTAGGAAACTGCCAATCTTTCAAATCAAAAAGCCCCCACTTTCGCGGGGCTTTTTGCGTTTTAGATGTGGAAAACTTATCTTGTCTGAACATATCCAGATATTAAATAAAGAAAATTTAAAAACCAAAAAAATTAAAAATTTTAATAAAAGCGGCTTTATCAATTGACAGATAATATTTTATATCTTAAATATGGTTTTCCATCGGGATGTAGCGCAGTCTGGAAGCGTATCTGAATGGGGTTCAGAGGGTCGAAGGTTCAAATCCTTTCATCCCGACCAGATATTTCAAGGGGTTGCAGGTTTTCTGCAACCCCTTTACTTTTTAGGCGCATGTCTCCGTTATTTTCAGGGCAGTTTGGCTTTTAAATTTGTAAAATTTGAAAGCCTACATTTTATCGCATAACGCGCCAGCGAATTATGATTAGGCGGCGTTCCTCTGCTTGCGCGTCTTCCAGGACAAAATGAGGTAAACCGGTAAAAAATTAAAGTTTTTATAAGAAAAGAAATTTGTACATTAAAACCAAAAAGCCATTCGGAGGGGAACGGATGGCTTTTTGGTTTCTGTCAGGAGGGAAAATAAAGGAGGAATGTGAATTATCAGTATATATTTACCGCATTGCGAGATAAAAAAATCTTTCCAGGAACTTTCATCCTGCTCTCAATATCTATTTTGCAAGTGGTGTGCCAATTTTAGAATAATCGTAAGATAGTGAAATCATTTGATAAAATTGAACAAAGAATTATTATCGCATGTAACTGCCTTATTTTTACACAGGCGGAAACAAAAAATGTATAATTTCAATACAGACAGGTATTAAAAATGCCTCTTTTTTTATCTTGGATCTATCCTTCAATAAAATTTTGCCAAATCAGGGTGAGGATCAGAAGAAGGAGAGAAACGAAAAGAAAGCGTCTGACTGCCTTTGCGCCGACTTTGATTGCAAATGCGCTACCCGCCCAGTTTCCCAGCATGAGGCAGGCGGCCATGGCGAGGCCCAAAGGCCAGTAGATTACGCCATGCCAGATAAAAGACAGAGCTCCGCTAATATTTGACCCCAGATTAAAGGCCTTGGTAGTGCCGGAGGCTTCTATCAGGTTCATCTTAAGAATCCAGTGCAGCGCGAGGATCAGAAAGCTTCCTGTTCCGGGTCCAAAAAAACCGTCATACAGACCCATTATCAGGCAGATTATGGGAACTCCAACCCAGAATTTCACACCTGAAATTTTATAACCTGGCGGGTTGTTCTTACGGGAAGGCATAAAGGTTGCAATCATTCCTACAGGCAGAAGAAATACAAGAACTTTTGCCAGCAGTTGAGGAGAAAGGTAGAGGGCAAGTTCAACTCCAGACCAGGAACCTACAATGGAGAAGCCCAGACCGCAGAGAACAAGACGCCAGTAAACAAGACCGTGGCGAGAGTAATTGAAGAGAGCAACAGCGGTGCCCAGACTCGCGCTGACTTTATTGACGCCGAGAACGAGATGCGGGGGTAGGCCGCTAAGCATGAGAGCGGGCACAGTCAGCAAGCCTCCGCCACCCGCTATGGCATCGATAAAGCCTCCCGCCAGGGCAGCGACACAGCAAAAGATAAACGCGGAGATACCGATCATATTATTTCCTGCCGAATAAAAAAACGAAAAAGAGATTGGCAGAAAAAGTAGCTATTGACAAGAGCAAGGATTGGCCTAAATATTTATCAATCTTCTATCTTGTTTATATTATTCACTTATCTTACAATAAAACCTGGAGGAATCATGTTGGAAGTAAGCGATGACGCCAAAAAGGAACTGGATGCCTATTTTGACGGCAAGGACAAGGGAACGATCAGGGTTTTTCTCGCTCCTGGAGGCTGTTCCGGACCAATGCTGGGCCTCGCTATAGATGAAGCAGGACCTGATGATCTCACCGAAGAAACGGCCGGTTACAATTTCTGCATAAATAAGGAATTGGCCGATCAGATCGGTGGCGGCAAGATTGATCTGACTCCCAATGGTTTTGTGGTAAAACCGGAAAAACCCTTGCCGCAAGGCATGGGAGGCGGTTGCGGCGGCTGCTGCGGAGGCTGCGGTTCCAATTAATAATACCTTTTAAATATCGCTGCCCCGAATATAAAAATTGCTTAACAATAAAAAAACCCCTATAATTGGAAGGTAATAAATAATTGGTATTATTTAAATTGCGCAAAGACGCCATAACCTTGTAAGCGGATAGAAATATCGCCATAAAGTTGATATAAACTAAAAAGACGGTCTCTGGATCGTCTTTTTATTTTACCATTCTTCCGATGATGGAAAATCTGGATAAATTTATCGATATCGCGCCTGGCGAACGTTTGTATCTGAACAGGACAGGGCCAGCCACGTGCGCGCTTCTTGCTTCCCGCGCCCTGGAACAGGGACAGACAGTGGTGCTTCTGGCTTTTGACCGTGTTGCCTATCATGAGCTTCTCGCATTGACCAGATTATTCATTCCCGTCTTATCCAGTTCTGATTATAAGGTTGACGAGCCGATTTGGAAACGACCCCTGCTTGGTTTTCCTTCCATGCGCTTATTTGGCAACAGGGACGAATGGGCAAACCGTATGGCCTCCCTTTATTCCTTATCCCTGTTAAAACCCTCATGTATTGTCACAACTCCCCAAAATCTTTTGCTGCGGTATATGCCCAGGAATTTTTTCGACAAGAGATTCCTTGAATTATCTGCCGGCAGTGAATTTTCTCCGGAACTGATTATCGATCAGGCCATTGAATGGGGGTATGAAAGAGTGCCCATGGTATCCCGTCCCGGAGAGCTATAATTCCCCAGGATTTTATGATGCCGATGACACCGGCCATCGCGATACCGCCGA
>CAYNKM010000286.1:0-2895 GCA_964397795.1 uncultured Desulfovibrio sp.
GGAACAATGGGATATACGTTTTCTTCCCTTTCCACCCTTATATCAACCAGGGCGGGGTTGGGGGTTGAAAGGGCCTTTTCCAGTTCAGTTTTAAGATCTTCCCGACGCTCAATTCTAAAGCCATCCGCACCATAGGCTTCAGCCAGTTTTACGAAATCCGGCTGGGCTTCCATGTTTGTGCAGACATAATTTTCATTATAAAAAAGTTCCTGCCATTGCCGCACCATCCCCAAATGGCCATTATTAAGGATAATTACTTTCACAGGCAGTTTATTGGCCACCGCGGTTGCCAATTCCTGAATATTCATCTGGATAGAACCATCACCGGCGATAGTAATGACCAGTTTATCCGGAAAAGCAAGTTGAGCGCCTATGGCGGCGGGGAAACCATATCCCATTGTTCCCAACCCTCCGCTTGTGAGAAGGGTACGGGGCTTATTGAATGAATAATACTGCGCGGTCCACATCTGATGTTGCCCGACGTCGGTAGTTATAATAGCATCACCGCGGGTAAGTTCCCTGATTGCGGCTATGACTTCCTGCGGTTTAATCTTCCCGCTTTTTTTCCAGGTCAACGGCTGGCTTTTTTTCCAGGCCTCCACTTCCTTTATCCATTCGGAATGATTTTTTTGCCAATCAATATCTGATTTTTTGGTATTGCAAATATCAAGTATGCCTTCAAGAGCCAGACGACAATCACCTACTACTGGAATATCCACCTGAACATTCTTCCGTATGGATGTTGGATCAATATCTATATGGACAATACGGGCCTTGGGAGAAAAAGCGGAAAGTTTGCCGGTTACCCTGTCATCAAAACGGGCGCCCACACAAATTAAAAGATCAGTCTCATTAATCGCCATATTCGCGGCATAGGAGCCGTGCATCCCCACCATTCCCAGAAAAAGAGGATCCACAGAAGGAAAGGCGCCAAGTCCCATAAGGGTACAGCAAACCGGAATAGAGAGTTTTTTGGCAATTTCGGTAAGGATTAAGGAGGCATTGGCCATTATTACCCCCCCTCCGCAGAGGAAGAGCGGTTTTTTGGCCATGCCGATAGCTTCAACCACTTTTTTTAATTGCAATATGTTTGGCTTGTAAGTTGGATTATAACTGCGCATGGAAACATCAGAAGGCCAGACAAATTCCGCCATCTGTTGCTGTATATCTTTGGGAAAATCAATAAGCACGGGACCGGGCCGTCCGCTACGGGCCAGATAAAAAGCTTGCCGCACAGTGGAAGCCAGTTTGTTAATGTCTTTAACAAGAAAATTATGTTTGGTGCAGGAGCGCGTTATTCCCACAATATCCACTTCCTGAAAGGCGTCATTTCCTATAAGGGAAGTTGGAACCTGGCCGGTTATGACAACCAGGGGTATAGAATCGGCATAAGCGGTGGCAATACCCGTAACCGTGTTTGTGGCGCCCGGACCGGATGTGACAAGACAGCATCCGACCTTTCCTGAAGCGCGCGCGTATCCGTCCGCGGCATGGACCGCGCCCTGCTCATGGCGTACCAGAATATGATGGATTTCGGGATGGTTAGGTAATTCATTATAAATATCTATAACCGCTCCGCCAGGATAACCAAAAAGAGTATCAACTCCTTCCCGTTTTAAACTTTCCAACAGGATATTAGCGCCATTTGCCTGCATTTATTCTCCTTATTTAGAGAATTAATAATGATAAAAAAGATTACAGGCAAATTCTGGCCTGCAATCGTTATGAAATTAAACTTGGTATAAAAAAGTTTTTTTTATTCTTTTTGCTTAAGTTCATCAAGAATATGCATCAATTTTGTCTTGCCTTCCAGTTTTTGTTTTTTCAGTTGCTTGAGGCTTTGCTGTTCAGAAGGGGTGCGAAAGCTTTTACCTTCCAGCTTTTCGATCTGTTTTTCATAGAGGAGATGGTCTTCCCATAGGGACTTGAGTTCCGGGTCTTGCGGAATATATTTTTCAATCAGGTCAAGTTCATGTTGATCCATGGCGCAACTCCTTTTTTAAATTTTTACTGATTGGGGATAATCAGAATAATATATTTTAAAAAATATTGCTACTCACTGCAACTGACTGGCATATTGGGCAAGAGAGCGAACAACAAAACGATTGAGAAATTCAATGGCAAGCAGAACAATTATGGGAGAAAAATCTATTCCGCTGGTATAGGTGAACGGAAGCCATTTTCTAACCCTGTAAAATACGGGTTGAGTAAGCTTATATAAGGTTTGAACGATAATATTGCGGGGATCAGGCCTAACCCAGGTTATAAGGGCGGCAATAATGACAATCCAGAAATAAATGTCAAGAATCGCGCCAAGGACGTAGGCAATCGCGCTTAAGGCGTTAGATAAAGCAATCATTTTTCTTCCATCGCGGCAAAAATTTAATAAAGGGCTTAATGATCATTCCAGAGGATTTTAGCCAGTTCGGCATAACTTGAAACAGAAATATCGCCTCTGCAGGACTTGTTCGCAAAGGCCACAAATTTTGCGCCAGCGTTGAAGGCGGTATTACAGTCATTCTCACTATCGCCAATAAATAAAACCTTGTCTGGTGTGGTCCGCCAATCCCTGCAGATTAAATTAATTCCCTGTGGCGAAGGTTTCGGAGATACTATTGAAGATGATACTATGGGATTAAAGAAATCTGGTAAATGAAAAAAGTCCAGAACTCTTTGAATCCCATCAGCTGTGCGATTGGTATCAATAGCCATTAACAAATGTCTTTCATGCGCCTGGTTTATAAAATTAACAAATCCCGGCATTAGAGTATCCCGTGGCAGAATATCCCTTTCGTAATCAATGACTCTATCAATCACTTCGGGAATTTCATTGTGAAATTTCTCGGGAATCATTTTCTGAAGGGCGTCTATAGCCGTAGCCATAAAGGCATAATT
>CAYNKM010000287.1:0-2883 GCA_964397795.1 uncultured Desulfovibrio sp.
GAAGGATGCGCATCTGGTTGCTTATCACTCCGCGCTGTTTGCCCAGTTTTTCCGCAAGACCATCCTGTGTGACACCCAGAAGGTTTTGCAGACTGGTAAGAGCCTTGGCAAGCTCTATGGGGTTTAAATCCTCGCGCTGTATGTTCTCCATAAGCGCCGCGATCATCGCGTCTGTATCATTAAGCTCCTTGACAATAACCGGAATTTCCTTAACCCCTGCTATCCTGGCTGCCCGCCAACGTCTTTCTCCCGCGATAATCTGATAGGAGCCAGGCTGAGTGGCCGGACGAACCAGGAGAGGCTGCAAAATGCCTTTTTCCGTGATGGATTGCGCAAGCTCCTGCAGTTTTTCCTCGCTAAAATCCTCGCGAGGCTGGCCCGGATTGGGGGCAAGAGCGTCCAGCGAAAGGAGAAGAAAACCTGTATCTGCATCAGCTGGGGACATTTCCGCGCGATGGGTGCTATCCTGGAAGAGGGCGTTCAGTCCCCGACCCAAGCCTTTGTCATTCATACTCATTTAACACCTCTTCTTTTGGAAATCTCTTTGGAAAATCTGGAAATAAGTTTTTATGGACAATAAAAATAGCGGCCTTATATTGTAATCTCTTTACATGGGGAGCCGCCCGGTATTTATGCGATTAAATCTTATTATACATCTCGGATACAGGATTAATAACAATGATTGATTATGAAAGAATATTAAAAGTTCACGATTTTCGTGGAAATTTGAGTGGAGTCATGATTCGTGCGGATATATGGGCTGAAATTGAAAATTTGCTTTCTGCAAGGATTGCCACCAGCTACGGACCCAGGGAAGATCTTTCAGGTTTTAAGGATTTAATGCAAGCATGGAATTTTCGCTATCCTTATGATCCGGCTGTACAGTGTCCCAAATGCGGCAGTCAAACGCCTGACTGGAGCGCGGATGAGCCAAGAGTCTTTAATCTTGTCTCAGGCAGTCTCTCGGGGCTTTTGGTGTTTCGCTGCGCCAAATGCGGCGCCACCGTGCGGCATAAATATTTCAAGGATCATATGACAGTGGAATCATCATCTCCTGACGATCAAGCCTGACGGGCATGGCCCCGCCTGAGAACGACTTCTTTAGCCAGACCCAGATAGGCTTCCGCGCCTTTTGACTTGACGTCATAATGGATTATGGATTTTCCATGACTGGGCGCTTCAGAAAGCCGCACATTGCGGGGAATCACAGTCTCAAAGAGCTGATCGCCGCAAAATTTGCGTATTTCATTTTTAACTTCCCGGGTCAGACGATTGCGGGTGTCATACATGGTAAGCACAATGCCCAGCATGAGCAGGCCGGGATTGAGCAGGCGCTTCACCTGTTCATAGGTTTGAAAAAGTTTGACAATTCCTTCCAGCGCGAAAAATTCGCATTGTAGAGGCACCAGAAGCTCGCTCGAGGCGCAAAGCGCGTTCAAGGTAAGCAGGCTCAGCGAGGGAGGGCAGTCAATTAAAATATATTCAAACTGATCGTCCAGGTTTTTCAAACACTCGCGCAGATAAAATTCCCGCGCCATTTTATCCACCAGCTCAAGCTCTACGGCCACAAGATTGGGAGTTGAGGGCATGATGGACAGGAAAGGGGTTCTGGTGGGATAAACCGCCTCAGATACTCTTTCGGGTACGTAAAAGACGGAATAAATATCTTTATTATTTATATCGTCAGGGCCAAATCCGAGACCACTGGTGCTGTTCGCCTGGGGGTCGCAATCAACCAGAAGAACTTTTTTTTCCATAACAGCCAGGGCAGCGCCAAGATTAATGGCGGTAGTCGTTTTGCCTACACCACCTTTCTGGTTGGCTATGGAAATAATGCGCGCCATTGCGGACTCCCTAAGCTACAGTATTTGGGTATTAATCAAAAAAGGCCTAAAAATACGGATTTGTTAAAATTGTTATTGTTATAAAAATTTGCTTTCCTGTCGTCAAGGCGGCATTGAGTTTTTAGAGAAAGTAAAGTAAATATTTAAAAAAATAAAAAAGAGGGAACAATGAAAAAAAGGGTTTTACTGGCTCTTTTACCACTGTGTCTTGTGCTGGCTTTTCCCTGCTTTGGCGAGTCAGATCCTGACAAGATAGATTTGGAGAGATCGCTCAAGCGCATATTCAAGGATAATCCGGATCTTGTTCTGGATGTGTTGCGGCAAAACAGTGAAGTTGTGCTGGATATTGCCCAGCAAGGTTCAAATTTGCGCCGCCAGCACAACCTGGAAGCGCAATGGCAGGAAGATCTTAAAAAACCCAAGGAAGTAAAGCTGGAAGGGCGGCCGATTCTGGGCAACAGGAACGCTAAAGTCAAAATTATCGCCTTTTCCGATTTTACTTGCCATTACTGCGGTCAGGCCTCCAAAACCATAGACGCCATACTCAAGGAATATGGCGATGATGTCTCTTTCATCTTCAAGCATTTGCCCCTGGACGAAAAGGGGCCTGGAGGAATTGCCTCCACTTATTTTATCGCCATAGCCAAACAGGACGAGGGCAAGGCCTGGGATTTTTATCGCGCGATGTACGCGGACAGGGAAAAACTGTTGGCCGAGGGTGAGGCTTTTATCAAAAAAACAGCCCAGAGTATGGGCCTGGATATGAAAAAACTGCAGAAAGATATTCACTCCAAAGCGGTGTCAGACGTCATGAGCCAGGATCTTGAAGATGCTCAGATATTGGGAGTGGAGGGCACGCCATACTTTTTGGTTAATGACCTTGTCATAAGAGGAGCGTTGCCATTGGAACTTTTCAAAAACGCGGTGGATATGGCGAAAAATAACGCCAAATAGCTTTTATTATAGAGATATTTACAAACAGGCCTGCGCAAGCGGGCTTTTTTGTTCCCCGATCCACGCATAGGCATGCAGGGAAGCA
>CAYNKM010000288.1:0-1818 GCA_964397795.1 uncultured Desulfovibrio sp.
CCGTATACTCGCTTAGCAGGCGAGCTCCTTCGGCCGGCTCGGACATCTCTCCGTAGGAAAGTAAAATAAATAGAATAGGGGGAAAGTCAAGTATTATTTTTGAGGCCGCAGACCTTCTCCCTCCAGATATTTGACAACCATATCTGGATGATCCGAAAAAATACCATCCAGTTTTATTTCCTTGAAGGCTGTGTCCATGGCTTCCTTAGCGTCTTTAAAGCCCTTAAAGGGTCTATCCTTACGCAATGTCCATGAGTGAACCTTCATTCCATGTTGCCTGGCAAGGTCAGCAAGATTATTTACCTTATAACTTTTGCCATCCTCGGATGGAACTGCCAGATGCGAGAACCAGGGGGCATAAATAGAAGCGTATTTGGAGACTTCCTCTATTCCTTCCGGAGTCAGAAGCCATTCATGCACCATTTTATCATCTGTCAGATTCTGGCCGCCTCGCAAAACCAGCATGGCCAGATCGCCCTTCCAGCCTTTTTCGCGCGCTGCCTTGACAGCGTCAAAATCAAAAATCTGCAGGATGGAATTGGAATCGGGACTGTTATAGCCATATTTATCCAGCATATCTATCACCGCTCCGGTTATATCCTTTCCTTCCTGGGCATAGAACGCCGGTTCCTTTACTTCAACATAAACTCCAATATTTTTTCCGGTTGATTTATTCAGGCCCTGAATAAGTTTGAGTTCGTCCTCAAATTTGGGAACTTTAAATTCTATGCCTGAATCGACTGGAAAACGGCCAGAAAAAACCGCTTTACCTGTTTTGGGATCAAATCTTTCCGTCACAGTAAGCGTCTCAATTTCCGGCCAGGTAAAATCGCAAGCATAATATTTGCCATCTTCCCTGTTCCGGCCTGGAAATTTTTTTGCCACATCTGTTGTCGTATCCAGATCCGGATCATGCATGATCATCAGGACGCCGTCTTTGGTCATTACCACATCCTGTTCAATATAATCCGGACTCATGGCATAGGCCATGGTTTTAGCGGGAAGGGTGTGTTCGGGCAAATATCCGCTTGCCCCCCTATGGGCCGCGACAGCGGGAGAATAGTTCTGCACATTCTTGCCTGTTTCCTGGGTATTGCCAGGAACTGGACAAAAACAGGTTATTAATAAGGCCAGGGAAGCAATGGTTTTTTTCATTTTTTTATTTCCTTTTATTTCCAATGTTATATTTGTCCTGGTTCAGAAAACACGTATGATAATATATTTATCTAGGGAGAAAATTGAAAGATTGCGCTTAAACAGGATAATAAAATATATTAAAAAATACAATCTGGAAAGCGCCCTAATTTTTATATTTTTCTTTCAGATAATTCTTTAAAACTACCGCATTATTGCGTTCATGTTCCCTGGACGAATATAACAGGGTAATTATGGGATGATTGACAATCATGTTTTCAAATTGGGCAAGAGCGGGATTTTTCGCCAATTCTTCTCTGTATTTTGCCTGAAATTCTTCCCAGCGTTCAACCGGATTTGAATGAAACCAGCGGCGCAATTCTGTTGAGGGAGCAATTTCCTTATCCCATAAATCATATTTAAAGGATAGATGGCTTAATCCCCTCGGCCAGATCCTGTCCACATAAACTCTAAAACCATCTTCAGGATTTACTGGATCATAAGCTCTTTTGACTAAACTCTTCATAATTCCGATACCAGGATTTTATTGCCCGAATACGAATAGGACAAAAGCTCCCAGCGAGGTAAAAAAGTAAAGTATTAAATCCCGCGAAAAAACCTGGAAAAGAAGGTGGAGACTCTGTCCTGCCTGATTTTTTCCAAATAATAAAAAAAGCAGATATA
>CAYNKM010000288.1:1828-2863 GCA_964397795.1 uncultured Desulfovibrio sp.
GTTTCATTGTCCGAATACGAATAAGACAAAAGCTCCCAGCGAGGTATAAAACCAGGTAACAAATCCTGCTAAAAAACCTCGAAGAGAATCCGGCAAACTTGTCTTACCGGTTTTCTTTCCTGATGATAAAAAAAGCAGATATAAAGGACAGTCAATTTAAAAAATTGAGTCCCCATATCTGCAATTAAACAAGGATTATAAGGCTTTATTTCTTCTTGTCCGATTCCTTTATCTCTTCTTCGGCTTCCTTGACCACTTTCGGGTTTAACGTATTTTCCTGTTCAAGAAGAATACCTGTGGGAACTTTGGTCAGGCCTGGATCATCCGCTACAAGTTCCGCGTTGGTAATCTGATCATCCTGTTGTTTGTCAGCCATAACGAACTCCTATTTTAGGTTTGCCTATTTCCAGAAATTATCATTTACACCTGCAAGCCGTTTTTACAGGGATATAATATTCAGTGAAGATTTAAAATGCAAGAAATTCTGACAAGATAAAAAAGTTCAATATTTTTTAAAGTTTTACTTTAAATTTTATTATATTTACTTTTTCCATCAAGAGAAATCCAGTAAATTAGTATTATATTTACAGGATATAATAAAAATTATTTTGATGAATAAAAAATTTTCGCTCTGTTAAAACCATGTGTTGATGACCTGTAAAATTTAAAAGGCTCTCGGATTGCGGACGAGAGCCTAAAATTTTTTCTTGTTTACCGTACTTTACTTTTCCGGCAACTGCATATAGTCTGGCATAAGAAGATCTTCTGGAATTGCGGTTTCAGAAATTGCGGTATTATAATCAAGAATCATATCCTTAAATCTCGATCTGCCTCCAGTAGTCCAATAGGTTGTATCTTTTAAGAAGGCGCATAATTTTTCCTTTTCTTCATGAGAAAATACCCACTTTTTCTTGCCGGTTATAAGACCACCTTTAAAGTAGTCAGGTCTTCGAAAACTTAATTTTGCGGCTTTTGTGCATATATCTGAACTGTACCAGTCGGCAACAATGAAATATTCATCTCCCTTTATCTGAT
>CAYNKM010000289.1:0-2843 GCA_964397795.1 uncultured Desulfovibrio sp.
TTTACGCCCGAAGTCCCCAGGAGCTTTATTCCACACCCACATAAACATTAATGAATAAGCCATTCATAAAAAATCCGGATCGGCGGTAGCCTTCCCTCCCGCCGTCATTATCCTTAAATAATGTAGCCCAAATTCATCAACAGGAATTATGGGGAAACTACGATGACAGACATCGCAGGGAATCATTCCAGGTTCAATTGGAGCGGGAACGCCAATGTGCCTGCTGCAAAAAGGACATTTATAAAATACCACCAGCTCCATCGCGTCAGGCGCGACCGGAGTCATATGCTGCATTCTATTTTTTTCCATCAAGAAGCTCCACAAGATTCTCTCCGGTCATTTCTTTTCCGATTTGCATTCCCCAGAGAGATAAAATGGTGGGAGCTACGTCTGACAATTTTCCGTCCCTTATTTTTTTCACTTTCCCATCTGGCTCAATTAAAATGCAGGGTACCAGATTTGTCGTATGGGCAGTCTGGGGATTGCCTTCAGGCGTTATCATTTCTTCACAATTGCCATGATCAGCGATAATAATCATTCTGCCATTGCTGTTTTCAACGGCATTCACCATTTTACCCACACATTCGTCAACAACCTCACATGCCTGAATAGCGGCTTCAAGATTTCCAGTATGGCCGACCATATCGCCATTTGCCAGATTGCAGACAACAAGATCATATTTTCCGGTATTCCAGGCTTCAAGAAATTTTTCCGTAACTTCCCTTGCGCTCATTTCCGGCTTTAAATCATAAGTCGCCACATCGCGCGGGCTAGAAACCAAAATTCGATCTTCTCCAGGCAACGGATCTTCTTTTCCTCCATTAAAAAAATAGGTGACATGGGCATATTTTTCCGTTTCCGCCAACCGAAGCTGTTTAAGACCCGCTTTTGAAACAACTTCTCCCAATCCGCCTGATATTGTCTCTTTGGGAAACGCGACGGGAAAATCAAAAGAAGATTCGTAAAGACTCATGGAAGCAAGACCGGATAACAGGGGAACGCGCCCACGAGAAAAATCGGAAAAATCTTTTTGTATGAAGGCGCTGACCAGCTCCCTCATCCTGTCCGCACGGAAATTAAAGAAGAAAATCCCATCTCCATCAAAGATTCCAGGTTTTTCTCCAGGCAGAAAACCATTTTCAAGAACAACAGGCTTTAAAAATTCATCGGTTATGCCCTGGGCATAAGAATCCTTTATTGCCACTTCCGCGTTGGGCGCCTCAAGCCCGGCATCGCTATGCCCATGAACAAACAAATCCCACGCTTCCTTGACTCTTTCCCAGCGCTTGTCCCTGTCCATGGCGTAAAAGCGGCCTATAAGATCAGAAATGAGAACATTTTCCAGGGGCGAGATGGCTTCCTGAAGATCGGCTATAAATTTTTCTCCCGAATGAGGATCGGTATCCCTGCCATCCATAATACAGTGAATACGGACTGGAAGATTATGCCGCGCCGCAAGCTGACATAAACTTTCCAAGTGCCTTATATGACTGTGCACGCCTCCATCAGAAACCAGACCTATTAAATGTATTTTACCCTTGCTATTTTTAACCTTGTCAAAAAGGTTTAAAAATACGGGGTTGGTCATAAAGCTTCCGTCTTCTATTGCCACGTCAATTCTGGTCATGTCCTGATAAATTATTCTGCCAGCGCCAATATTCAGATGACCAACTTCAGAATTGCCCATGTAGCCTTCAGGTAGGCCAACAGCCCTTCCAGAGGCCTTTAGTGTAGAATTGGGATATTCCTTGAAAAGTCTGTCCAGATTTGGAGTTTTGGCCATATAAGGGGCGTCATGAGACAGATCCGCGTTTTTTGGAGCGATCCCCCAGCCGTCCAAAATCAGTAACAGGGTAGGCGTCATGATAAGCTATCTCCTTTTTTATGAAGACTTCGTCTCCATAAATCTTCCAGTTTATATAATTTTCTCGGTTCTTCCTGAAAAATATTTATAATTATATTATTGCAATCTATCAGAATCCAGTCAGCCAAATCATATCCTTCCATCCCTAAAAATTCAAAATTGTTTTCCTTGCAAAGCTGTATGATTCCATCGGCAAGTCCCTGGGCATGCCGTTTGGACGACGCGCCGGCGATTATCATCATGTCCGCGATCCCATCCGCGCTGTCAATATTTATAATTTCAATATCCTTTGCTTTTTGGGAATCTAGAAAAAGATGGATAGCGTTTGCCTCTTTCAGGGAAACAGAAGAAAGCGGAGAATCTTGTTTTTCCTGGCTCATAAAATTTTTTATTTTAATATTCAAAAGATAAATAAGAGTGTTTTATTTAAAATCACTCCTCGACTTCGCCAAGATATTTTAATACATCATAATGGACATTGTCCAACAGATCGGTAAGAAAAGATACGCATTCATCTCCTACGGCCTTGCCCAGCAGATTTGACAGAAAAGCCGCGCGCAGGGAATTTTTCAGGGCTTCGGCCGCCTCGGGATCATCAGTGTCGGGAAGAGCTTCAAGATTTTGCTGAAATTTCCTTAAATCTTCTTCAGTAAGATTTTTAATGGGTTGGGGTTCTCCATCAATCAATACCAGATTATCCTGAAGAGAAAGAATTACAGGTTTATTACGCCTATTTGCAATAACAACTTCCATAAACACCTCCGCCAGTAAATAATATATTGCGATATCCCGATTTCAGAATCAGGAATATTTAAAAAGCGCCAAATTGAAAAACGGATTTTTCCCTAACCGGAAAAGACTTTTTCCGCGAACAACAAACTTGCCCGGGCATGGCGGTTTTATCTTGAAAATAACTCCGTCAGAAAATGACTGGTTCAGAAGCCCATTGCGGCGCGTATAACGGAAGCGATGTCCGTTA
>CAYNKM010000290.1:0-2842 GCA_964397795.1 uncultured Desulfovibrio sp.
AATCAAATATTGCCTAAGCGCAGACCGAAATTCCTCATCGTTTATTGTGTATTTGCCAAACCATTCGGGATTGTCTTCGCCAAAGAAAGAAAGGAGGAATAATCTCCTCCCCATCTCTCCTGCCAGCCCATGTTGAGTCAAATTCGCAATAAGCTCGTCATACGGAGTCTCTCCATCAACAATGCATACATTGCCAATATTTGAATGATCATTTTTGTTGAAAGGGTATGGCAAATTCTTATTGTCAAGAATACTGGCAACTAAAATGTAACTGGTTTGAGTTTTACCTGCGTTTTTCATGCCAATAAGCATTATATTGGCTCCAAAACGGATAATGTGAAAGAGGTTGATGTCGGACATGTTTACCGCTCTTGGCGGCTTTAGTGCCTCCGATAACTTGGGCAAACCCGATTTTTCTGGCTCCTCGCTATTTTTCGCATTGTCTTTGAAGACTCCCAATTCCTTCATTTTCTTGTCAAAGTCGTTAAATGTCATGCAACTTTTTATCAAATCGCGAATAGCGATCTGTGGATACTCAATATCTTCCAGCCAGATGCAGTTATTGAGAATCCATTTTTCAGCCTCGGCAAGCTCCGTCCACATATCTATAGGAAAGTCCTCCTCTTTCCCATGTATCAAAAATTTGGCAGCCACCATAAAAGAGTCGCTGCGATGATCTTCACAATATTTTTTAAAAAGTTTGACATATACCAAGCTCAACTTGTCCGCTTTAGGCACAATTATGATTGGTCGGCTACACAGGTAATTAATGGGTAATATGGAAAGGTCATTACCCAAATGTGAAGTGATGATAAATTCCGGAGGATTAGGCCCAGCTTGCCCTAACATTTCTTGCAGTTTTATGGCAATGCTAATGTCCAAACAAAGCAGGACAGGAACATTGGGATATTTATCCAGGAAATCCTGGTTCAAAAAGTGCGCAGTTGGCGCATATTTGCCGATAGACAGTTTCCCTTGGACTACTGATGCGGGCACATAAAATCGTATGTTTCGCCATTGATAGACGACTATCGCGCCTATTGTTTGCCCCGAATGGCCGAAAATAGGGATGATCCTGTCCAATACAATTACGTTTTGTCCTTGCGGCTGGAAAGACATAATCATCTGCCGGGGAATATTCCATTGCCACCCTACTCCCCCAGAAGTTTCAGCAGCATATTGTCTGGAAGTTAGTCTTGTCAGTCTGGAGAAATCCATACCTACCATTTCAGCGAGTGTTGCCAGAGCATCTAACCAGTGAAGGTTCAATAAATCCCGTATAAGGTCTATCCAGGAGCCTTCTTTGATTATGCCGTTCTGTCGTTGCCACCTCAACAATCCCTCTTCATTCATCTGGAAGGTGCATCTAACCCTATATTCCACCGTCAGTTCAACTGGGCCATAATACTTGCCAGCCCAATATTTTCGCGTGGCAGCTTCCTCCACTAAGGCAGCAAATAGCCGTATGGCTAATCTTTCATTTGCCAAATCGGTAACATCAATATGGTTGTCAATAGGAATCATTTTTCTGTACCGTTTAGAAAAAGATGATTCGCCTTTCAATTTGCTGATGCCATCCGGTAGTTTTGTGTCTTTTTTGGAAAGAACCCATTTTTTCGGACAGCATGGCCATTTTGGTCGCCCAGATCCCATTGCCGGAACTCCAGGCTCTATGGAGCTTATTGGAGTGGCAACCCATGTCCTGTTATTATACCAATTGGAATTTATTGAAGGACTGCTTTTTTCGCTTTGACCTCCAACTATTTGTGGTTGTAATGCTCTGGAGGATGAATTGGGCGTAATATAAATTGGTACATCCGCATCATCTGGGTTTACATAACTTCCGCCATTATTTTCAGATTCACTTTGATTTTCATACAATTTGCCTTTTCTGGGAATTGTAACATTTATTTTGTTATACCCGTCAAGTTGCACACCACATTGGGATGCGATTTCTTCGAGATCATTTTTATTCATTTTTATCTCCATATAAGAGGGAATGGCAAAAAACCATTCCCTCCATTTATTTATTTATGTTGAGTGCCAGTAAGGTTAAATGTCGCTACCACAATTTCCACTGAATCAACCTGACCGCTTTTAACAGCTGCGGCGATCATCTCTTTTATATGTGGCCTCAAACCGATTGGATTGCTTTCAGGGACAATGGGTTCAGGATATACAACTTCACGCAAAGGGGTTGCGGGATATGAAATTCTCGAAAGGTTTGTATTTTTCATATTAAAGCCTCCTAAACTTCAAGTCCTGCTTTCTTCGTGACACCTGATATTGCAGCCATTTCAATTTCATCACGCAGCCAATAGGTGAATCTGTTGCCTACCTTATGAGGTTGGGGCAGATAACCTTTTTTTACCCAGGCCCAGACTGTTGATTTTGAGCAACCCAGTATGAGTGCCGCTTCTGTGACTCGAATTCGTGGTGATCTTACTTCCATAAGTTGCCTCCTTATTTTGTTTTCGTGGTAGCGTGAGTACAAGTTAAGTAAGGCAACCTTGCTTGTCCAGATTTTATTCAATAAAATCAAATATTTATGCGACAGTTTTTTTACCAAAAAAGTGTCGCACCAATTTTGAGGAATCAAAGAAAAAAAATATCAAAAAGAACAATTTTGGTATAATCTATGCTTTTTTAGATTTTCTTGTATAAATAATGGCTTGATGATAAGAAATTGGACAAGGATATTTTGCTGGGATAAAAGGTCCAAAAGGGATTTGAAAAGGGCAAAAAATAATGCGCATCCCAGTGCGCACCTTTTGAAAAAATTTTTTTCAGTATTCCTTGTAAAATAAGTAGTTATGGGTTAAGTTCAAATCCCTCTTCCTCC
>CAYNKM010000291.1:0-2842 GCA_964397795.1 uncultured Desulfovibrio sp.
CTTCAGCTGGGCGTCCAGGAATTTGTCCATGTCGTCGCGGGTTTTAACGGCCCATATGGGCAATTTGGTGGCAATAAAGAGCTTGTCGCGCCCAAGCTCTTTTGCCGCTTTGCCCACAAAAGGCTCGCTTGCTCCCTCTTTGCACTGATCGAGACTGTGATAGGGCCAGCTTGTGTCAAAATAATTGACACCATTCTCAAAAGCATAGCGCACCAGTTTTAGGGCTTCCGCCTCGTCAACCTTGCCATAGTTATTGCCAATGGTAGGTAAACGCATTGTGCCATAACCCAGTGCCGATACTTTTTCGCCAGTTTTGCCCAATATCCTGTAAATCATGCAGATCTCCCGGGACAGGTTGAGGTTGAGCCATCTGGTGGCAATGGCCGAGCGGAGAGTTTCAAGAGACATTTACCGCTAAACAATTTGTCTTGAATTTTATGATAATTATAAAATTTGCGAATATGCGGACAAAGTGTGATTCAATCAAGAAATTGTATTATTCACGCACAGACATTTTTGGATCTGTGCCGTTTATCAGCCGTACAAGGCCCCTTTCCGGGGGATAAGGCGTAATAATGGGTCTCAAGCAGCTCGCCATGAATGTTGGATCCATCCAATTACGACCTGGAAAATTTTTTATTCATCAACCTTCCATGCAAATATTATTGCCGTGAAAAAAGCTTTTGCGCATTTTCATATAGTATTTCTCCGGCCATTTCAGATAATTGCGGATCGTTCTCCAGTTCGCCGCGCAGACCGGCGAGATTTGAGTTGAGGACATCCGCGGGAAGATAGGGATAGTCGGAACCATACAATATGTGGGAAGGTCCTGTTATCGCAAGCAACTGCCGGATGATTTGCGGGGACGGCGTTCCCGCCAAATCAAAGTACAATCCTTTCAGGTTGTCTTCCCAGTTAATTGGCTCCATAAGATTTCTGGAGACCATTGCAGGCAACAATGCCTTCATGCGGGGAATCGCCAAAGGTAAGAATGAACCGCAATGCGGCACAACCACTTTGATGCCGGGATAACGCGCAAGCACATTGCGCGCCAGCATGTTGAGAACCGCGCGGGTGGTTTCTACGGGATATTCATATGCCGGTACCGGAACACTGGAGATGATTTTCTCATTTACCGGGTCGGGACGATGGGGATGTGTCAGGATTACCGCGTTTCTGCTGTTCAGAACGTCCATAAGGGGATCAAGGGATTCATCCCCCAGGTAAAGCCCGCGGCTGTTGGATGCTATTTTCACACAATCAGCGCCAAGGGAATCAAAGGCATGGATGGCTTCCTTGATGGAATTTTCAACATCGGGCAATGGCAATGCGGCGCAATATTTAAATCTGCCCGGATATTTGCGTTTTAGTTCCGCGCATTGCTCATTAAAAGCCCTTGCCGCTTTCGCTGCTTCCGCCGCATCGCCAAACCAGGGCTGTGGCGCGGGCATTGTCAGGATGGCCGTCTCTATGCCCGCCTTGTTCATGAAGGCAATATGGCTCTCCGCGTCCCAAGTGGGGATTGGAAAGCCTTCCTCCATCCCCGCGCCATGCTTTTGTATGGTTTCTATGTAATCATTGAAAATTGGATGGCTATGAACATCAATAACTCCCTGGGCTTGCGCTGACGCGGCAAAACACAAAATTGCCATAAAAATAAACAGGCATAATTTTTTCATGCCATCGGCTCCTCCCATGATCCGCGGACATCAACGTTTAATGAAGCTGCCGCGTTCTCAAGCCTTGTCATTTCATTCGGCGACAGGTTAATGCCCAACGCCTTACGCGCGTCATGAACCTGTGATTTTTTGGTCACTCCAATTATCGGGACAGCGCCTTTATTCACTACCCATGCCATCGCTATCTGTGCGGGAGAGGCTTCATGCGAATGGCCAATCTCACGCATAATATCAAGCAGTTTGTCAATTTTCGCCAGAATTGGATTATAGGTCGGTCCTCGCATACTGCCGGCGGGCATAAGATGAGCAGAGTCGTATTTTCCGCTTAATGCGCCCTGTTCCAGCGTCATATATGCCCAAAAATCAATTTTTTCCTTTTTGCACCATTCCAGGATTTCGCCTTTCTCGGAGGAGCGGTAAAGAAGGCTGAAATGGTTTTGGATGCCAGAAAGAGAGATATTTTCCGCTGCAAGTATTTCTGATGCTCTTTTAATTTGCTTCAGGTTATGATTCGAAACGCCAACCCGTTTTATCTTGCCGCTTTTTACCAAAGGAATGAGCATCGGCGTCCATTTTTCCACGTTTTCCGGGTTATGTATCCAGTAATAATCAACGTAATCTATATTAAACCTATTAAGACTGCTTTCCAGCATGGACGCGACAGGATTTTCAGCATTGACGTCAGCGATCTGCGGAGTGAATTTTGTTGATATGCGGTAACTCTCTCTTGGCAGGGGCCGCGTAAAAGAAGAGAGAATATCTTCGGAAGAACCCATTCCATAAACCAAGGCAGTATCCCAAAAATTCATTCCTTCAGACATGGCTGCATCGAATACTTCGCGTAAGTTGGTGGCGCCAAGATGGTTTCCGAATACCTGGTCCCCGCCTGCAGAGCCAACACCCCATGACCATGTCCCCAGGACAATATTCATTAATCGCATAATTGAACCTCCGGCACAGGACAAATTTTATTGTTTTTTATCTGATAACAATTTACCGCCCACACCAATATTTTCTGGCTTGTTTTCCTTGATAAACACAAAGATTGACGCTTCCGGAATTCTGGTAATTCGCGACGTGGATTCAGTTACTTCTCTGACCAGTTCAGCTTTTGAGAGTGTCAACTTTGGTAAGATGGTACAATCTCTGGGGCGTATATACCA
>CAYNKM010000292.1:0-2830 GCA_964397795.1 uncultured Desulfovibrio sp.
ATGAACGACCGTCCAATTGGGGAATTATGCGATATTCTGGTATCTCTTGGGGCAAAAATCACCTATGAAGGCAAAACCGGCTGTCCTCCGATAATATTAAATGCCGACGAACTGAAACCGGAACTTATGGACGGACATATCAAGGTGGGGATGGATAATTCCAGCCAATTTTTTTCCGGACTTCTCCTGGCGGCCCCTCTCTGTAAATCTCCCCTGACCATTGAACTTGGCGGCCATAAGCCCGTATCCTGGCCTTATGTGGGCTTGACCCTTGACTGTATGGATGATTTCAAAATCCGTTTTAGCGTTGAACAAAGGCCACGTCTGGGCGTGCCCTGGAATGTCCTGAAAAAATCCACCTGGAGACATATTCAGGAAGCAAGGCCTGGCTGCCTGAGGGTCCGGGTATGGCCATCCCAATATCAGCCTGGAAATTATTTTAATGAAGGAGACTGGTCGGGCGCGTCCTATTTACTCGCAGCGGGAGCGCTTGGAAATAAACCTGTCAAGGTAACGGGATTGAAAGCCAAGTCGCTTCAGGAAGACAGCGCGATGCTTGATATCCTTCAAAAAATGGGAGCGAAAGTCAAAATTGAGGATAACGCAATAACAGTTTATCCCTCCACTCTCCATGGCGCGCCGCTGGATATGGGTTCCTGCCCTGATCTTGTCCCCACAATCGCCGTGTTAGCTTCCTATGCCAAGGGATCAACCAGGATTAGCAATGTCGCCCATTTAAGATTGAAAGAAAGTGATCGCATCGCCGCCCCAGCCCAGGAATTGTCCAAAATTGGCGTTACCGTCGATCCACTTTCAGATGGGCTTCTCATAAATGGTATGGGGGGCATGTCCGGCCATACCCTGAAACATGCCCATGCACCCAAACTGCCAGGTGATTGTGGGCTTTGTTCCCATAATGATCACAGGATTGCCATGTCGCTTGCCCTGCTGGAGATGCGCGATCCGGAGCTCAATGTGAGGGAGAGACTGGATAATCCCGAAGTGGTTGCCAAATCATTTCCGAATTTCTGGAATCTCTGGTGCAATCTGTAATGAGAAGTAAAAAGACTTTATATATCCAGCTGGAAACAGAACCCTATGCCCTGCCTTCCAAAATAACAATTATAGGCAACAAGGGAAGAATGGGCCAGATGCTATTCAAAAAAGCGGAAGATCTCCATATCCCTGTCACCGGCGTTGATATTCCCTATGACAAAGAGGAGACGGCAAAGGCCTTTAAAGATTCGGATCTCGCGCTCTTGTGCGTCCCGGCCAGAAATCTTGAAGAAACGCTAGTCAGACTTATTAAATATATTCCCGAAACAGCCATTTTGGCGGATATAACCTCGGTCAAGGAAGAACCCATGCGTATTATGGAAAAACTCTGGCCGGGAAAAGTCATAGGCACACATCCCCTTTTTGGGCCCAAACCTGGTATCACTGAAAATTTGCCAGTCGCCATAATAGCTGGAAAAAATGCGGACCCTGAAGATCTTGGAAAGGTGGGCAAATTTTTTTCCAGCTGGGGATGCGCGCCTTTTATCTGTTCGGCCGCCCAGCACGATCAGGCGGTCGCCAGAATACAAAATATGAATTTTATAACCAACCTTGCCTATTTCGCGGTTATGGCGGAGCATGAGGAGTTATTGCCTTTCCTCACTCCCTCTTTTGAGAGGAGGAAAAAGGCAGCGGCCAAAATGCTTACGGAAGACTCGGACATGTTTTCAGGACTTTTTGAAGCCAACAACTATAGCCATGAGGCGGTTCGCCAATATAGAAAAATGCTGAATGTGGCAGCTTCCGGAGACATCAACCTGTTATGCAACAAGGCTAAATGGTGGTGGGAGGAAGATTCTGGCACTTCCGGCCAGCAAGGCTAAAATTTACAGTTTGTGAAGTACATAGGTCACAACTCCCCAGATATGGACATATTCCCTGTTTGTTATTTCTATTTCGGGAAAATCTGGATTGGCTGGAGAAAGCCAGGTCCTATGTCCGCGCTGCTTAAGACGTTTGACCAGCAATTCCCCGTCAAGAGCGGCAATTACCACCCTGTTGTGATGCGCTTCGGCTGATCTGTCAACCACCAGTAAATCCCCATCGTGAATCCCAACCTCAATCATGGAATCCCCCGTAGCCTGCAAAAAAAAGGTCGCGGCCGGGTTTTTTACCGCTATTTCATGGAGATTAATTTGTTCGTCTATATAATCATCAGCCGGAGAAGGCCAGCCAGCCCTTACAGAACAGAGATATAGGGGGTTGGCCTGATCCCGCGGGACTCTGTCAACTGAAGCCCCGATAAATTTAAGGCTTTTAAAATTCAGGGTGTTCATTTCTTTTTTCTCCAGAATTACTTCCACAACCTAAATTATAAAAAATCTCTTACAAATTTTTACAGACATTATCGGCTTCCTGATATAAACCTGAAAATTCCGCCCGATATTTTTGTAATAAATTCTTTTTATATTCAAGTTCTTCCTGTTTTTTCCCCAAAATCTTATGGGAGATTTCCAGGGGATTTCTGACATCGTTTATTTTTTCCTCAAGGGCTATATTCAGTTTCTTTAATCCCTCGCGGAATTTTAACGACGCCGCCTGAACAATATCCTCTTCATAATCGGCCAATTTTTTTCGTAAGGTTTCCCGGATTTGTTCCAGATATTCATGTTTTATCTTTTTTCTCCCATCCCCGGCCTTTATCGCGAACAATGCGGCAAGAATAGTTGAGATAATAACCGCGGCCCAGCCTACGGGATTAATCAGGGGTAAAAAGCGCGTGGCGATAAAAACAGCCGCGTATCCCGCCGCTCCCCCCAGTCCCGCTCCGGCC
>CAYNKM010000293.1:0-2830 GCA_964397795.1 uncultured Desulfovibrio sp.
CTGATGCCGGGAATTTCCAGATTTTCACATTCTGACCCATCCCACCTGTCCCAAACGATCCTCACCCAATAACCTATGGTGAGGATCGTTCGCCCCAAACCCTGTTTTGGCTCATTGATTGCTCCAATCACGCCAAATAATAGCCACTTTATGAGATGCTCCAATCCCGCAATTCCCGCGATAGATGAAGTAATTGCTGTTCAAGGTTTTTTATTAAGCCTTGATTTTTATTGAAAAGTTAAAAAATCTCATTTTCTTTAACCCATTTAATTACCCAATCTTCCCCGTAAATGGGAAAAAATTTGAAATTGCCGTCAATATCCCAAGGAATGTAAACTAGCCCCATGCTTTATCGCACTTTCCCGCAAAACGCGCTCTTCCCAGGGATCAGTTGCCTGACTTGGCGTGGTTTATAAGGTGGTGAACAGGCCATGAATGGACCTTATGCCGTGAAACCAGCAAGAAATTGAATGACTCCCATAGAACTACATCGGTTGCTTACGAAATATCGTCCACATTGATTAGACTTACAAAACCTGCCAACGGGAAAAGCGGTCTTCCTTCCTTTCTATAACATGGTGTTGGGCGCAAAAAAATAAGTCCCATCGCCAAGCCTTCAGCTTCAGATTACCCCTTGAATAAGCTTGACTATATTTGCATTCCTATCTATCCTAACTAACGTTAGGTAGGAAAACGACAACAATTTAAATTATATGTCAAAAGAAAAAATCCTTCAGGCGGCCCTTTGCCGGTTCACCAGTCAAGGGTACGACAATACATCCGTCGCCCAGATTGCCCAGGATGTCAACATTCGCAAGCCTTCGCTCTACGCCCATTTTTCCGACAAATGGCAAATTTTCACCACTCTGCTCATAGAAGCTTTCCAACGCGAAAACGACTTCATCCTGCATCTTCATAACAATGTCCAGGATGTGAAAAAGAATTTAAAAGCCTATCTCCTGGCCATTCCCGAGCGCTATGAAACTGATCCTTATTATCTTTTCTGGCTGCGCGTGCTCTATTTCCCCCCAGTGGATGCCAAGGAGGATATCAGCTGTTATGACAGGGATTATGCCCGTCTGATAGACAATAGCCTGGATGAGCTTATCCTGTATAAACTTGCGCCAGAGGCCTGCCGGCTGGGGCCGGATGCGACAAAAAACATCCTGATCTGTATCCTGCGCGGCTTGCATACGGAACTTCTCTACAAGGGCATCACCGAAATCAAGCCCCGCATCAATGCCGCCTGCCAGACTATTGATCTGCTTATTGAGGACTATTCGGCGTGACGAACACTTTCGCATTTGCTTTGGCCATCTACCTCAGCCTTGTCCGGCATGTGCGGCTTGAAGCTATGGCGATCAAATGCATCCTGGAAAAAGCCACTCCAGCAGGAATCTCATGATAACCGATCCAGGGTTCAATCTTTTTATTCGCCGCCCTGTTCTCTCCATCGTAATGGCGGTTCTCATCACGCTCATGGGCGCTCTGGCCATCACTGTTTTGCCCATTGCCCAATATCCCGAGCTTGTGCCCCCCACGGTGAATGTAAGCGTATCCTATCCTGGCGCTTCCGCGGAAACAATCTCATCCACTGTGCTGGCGCCCCTTGAGACCAATATCAATGGCGTGGAGCACATGCTTTATATGGTTTCCACTGCCGCTTCCGGTTCTGGGCAGGGCGCGATCAATGTTTATTTCTCCCTGGGCACTGATCCGGACATGGCTCTGGTCAATGTCAATAACAAGGTCAATCTCTCCCAGACCCAGATTCCGGAAGAAGTGCGCCGTCAGGGAATAACTGTTGTCAAACGCTCTCCAGCCATGTTGTTGGGCTTCAGCTGCTTTTCTCCCGATGGCCGCTATGACCAGGTTTTTCTCACCAACTGGATGAAAATCAATATGGTGGATGAATTAAGCCGGTTGGAGGGTGTGGGGGACTGCCGCATTTTCGGTGGACTGGATTACGCCATGCGCATTTGGCTGCAACCGGACAAACTCGGCAAGTATGGACTGGATGCCAGCCAGATAGCTACAGCCATTCAACGCCAGAATAGCCAGTTCGCGCCGGGACGCCT
The DNA here is from genome assembly GCA_964397795.1 of uncultured Desulfovibrio sp. Lineage (GTDB taxonomy): Bacteria > Desulfobacterota > Desulfovibrionia > Desulfovibrionales > Desulfovibrionaceae > Desulfovibrio. The sequence goes on from CAYNKM010000293.1 coordinate 2,079, forward strand.
GGGAGAAATGCCAGTAGTCACGGGCACACAGTTAAGCTGGCAAATCGATACAAAAGGCAGACTGTCAGATCCTGCGGAATTTGGCGCCATTATTATCAAACGCGGTGAAAATGGTGCCGCCCTGCGCTTGCGCGACGTCGCCACCATTGAACTGGGTGGTCGTGATTATAGCGTAATGGCCAAATTCAATGGCATGCCGGCCACAATGGGCGCGCTCTATTTGCAGCCGGGCGCCAATGGCATCGCCACCGGTAAAAGGGTAATGGCTACGCTTGAAGATCTTGCCCAAACAATGCCTGAAGGCATGGAATATGCCATTGTTTCCAATAACAATGAATTCGTGCTGCAATCCATTCATGAAGTTGCGCAAACCTTTTTTGAGGCCATGCTGTTGGTCATTGCCGTTGTATATGTCTTTATCCAGAACTGGCGCGCCGCCATTATCCCCTGTCTGGCCGTGCCCGTATCAATAATGGGCACCTTTGCCGGCCTCTATGCCTTTGGCTTCACCATCAATACGCTTACGCTTTTTGCCCTTGTCCTGGCAATTGGCCTTGTTGTGGATGACGCCATTGTGGTCCTGGAAAATGTGGAACGCATCATGCGTGCCGAAAACCTGCCCCCCTCAATCGCAACCGCCAAAGGCATGAAAGAAGTTACGCCAGCCGTCATCGGTATTGTCTTCTCCTTGTGCTCGCCCCTTATCAGTGGCGGCGGTCAGGAGCTGAACCTCCGCTCCGGTACCGAAAATG
>CAYNKM010000294.1:0-2824 GCA_964397795.1 uncultured Desulfovibrio sp.
TAACTTTCCTGTCCAGGATTTCTGTGGGAACGCAAGGCCAGAAGAGCCCGGACATGTTCGGTCACAAAATCCTGATAGACTTTTTGCAGACGCTCTTCTTCCATCCTTGCTTCGGAAACCCTGGCGGCAAGCTGTTTTTCAGCCATTTGAATACCACTCAATCTGTCTGTAATTCCCTGAATACCGTTTTGCTGATTTTGGGCAGGGTTTTCCTGAAAGATTTCAAGAGTTCCTATTATCTGTCCAGACTGTACTTCCTGTCCAGGCTGAACAATTATGTTTCTGATACGGGAATTAAATTCCGGTTCAACCAGATAAACTGACGTGTCCATCCTTGCCTGAAGGCTGGAAACTGTGCCATTGGCAAGCCACCAGGAAAACAGGGCCGCAAGAATAACAAGAATTATGCCAAATATGAGCGTCAGATATCTGGGCTTTTTCCACCATGGTTTCTTTGGTTCTTCAGCAAGCATTTCCACGAGAACCTCTTCAGCCATATAAACCTCATTTTTGATAATCTTTTTAAGGAAGTATGTATTACGTTCAACAAAATATAATGGCAATACTGCTTATTGGCAAGATAATCACATGAACCTGTGGGAATTTCACCCACATAATTCCAGATTCCATTGCGGCAATCCAGGCGGAATGAGCTCATGAATACCAGGAATTTGCAATACCCATTCCAGGAAGTATTATGATAATCCAGTTTGTCATTACAGGAAAAATTTGTCATAATGCTTGTAAATAAAAATCAGGGGGTACAATGGAAAGCTTAATTCATCTTTTAAGAGCTAACCCTGTAATAGCGATTTTTTTTACAATTGGACTTGGATTCTGGGTGGGAAAATTTTCTTTTAAAGGCATTAGCCTTGGCGCGGTCACTTCTGTGCTATTAATTGGCGTTATTGTAGGTCAATTAAATATCCCCATAGGGCCGCCTTTAAAAAATCTTTTTTTCCTTCTTTTCCTGTTTGCCATTGGTTATAAATGCGGACCCCAATTTGCCGGAGCAATGAAAGGGTCCGGCTTAAAGCAGCTTCTTTTCGCTTTTGTCATTTGTCTGCTCTGTTTTATTACCGCTTTTATTTGCGCCAAGATTATGGGCTATAACGCCGGTATCGCGACCGGCCTTTATGCTGGTTCCCAAACCTTGTCTCCTGTTATTGGCGTGGCAGCCGATACAATAAATACTTTGCCTGTAAAGGGCGATATAAAAAGAGCCTGGATTGATCTGATCCCTGTCTGTTATGCGGTAACATATCTTTATGGCGCCATCGGAGCAGTTTGGATTCTTGGCACACTGGGGCCAAAAATGCTTGGCGGTCTTGAAAAAGTCAGAAAAGAGACCAGGGAATTGGAAGAACAGTTGAGTCATTCTTCCACCAGCTCCAATCCCGCGATTTTTAGCGGCAATAGACCAATAACTTTTCGGGCGTATAAAGTAGATAACGATCATTTTAAAATTCCCCGCACTGTTCGCCAGATTGAGGAGCATTTCAAGCAGCAGGGTAAACGCCTGTTTATTGAACGGGTCCGAACGCAGGACGGACTTATCCATGAAGTTACGCCAAATCTGGTTGTTCATACGGAAGATGAAATTGTCATCTCCGGCAGACATGAATATATTGTCCAGGATGAAAGCTGGATTGGACCTGAAGTGGACGATCCGGCCCTCCTAAATTTTTCGGTTGAAAAAACCAGGGTCATGGTGACGAGAAAGACAGCCGGGTTAACAGTGGATGAGCTTCTTAGCAAGCCCTATATGTATGGAGTTATTATTGAATCTATAACTGGTGAAGATGGAATTTCAATTCCTGTACTTGCCCAGACAACCTTACATATTGGAAATATGATAACCATTCAGGGTCTGCCACAGGAAGTTCAGCTGGCGGCGTCTGAAATTGGCGTTGAAGAAAGACCTACCAATCAGACAGATCTTGTTTTTCTTTGTCTCGCGCTGGCATTGGGCACATTTGTTGGCGCGCTTTCCATAAAGCTTGGCGGCATTCCCGTAGGTCTTTCAACCAGCGGTGGCGCCTTGATTTCCGGCATTTTCTTTGGCTGGTTGAGAACCCGCCATCCTTCCGTCGGCATAATTCCCGAATCCTCCCTCTGGCTTTTAAACAATCTTGGTCTGAACCTCTTTATCGCGGTTATTGGCATCCAGGCCGGACCCACATTTATAAGTGGAATAAAAGAAGTAGGTTTCATGCTTTTTGTAATGGGCTTTTTTGCGACTACCATCCCCCTGATTCTGGCTATCTGGATTGGAGACAAGCTTTTTAAATTTCATCCAGCCATCAATCTTGGCTGCTGCGCCGGGGGAAGGAAAACAACTCCGGGAATTGGAGCCGTGACTTCCGCCCTACAGAGTTCCGTGCCCGCGCTTGGTTATACAATATGTTATGCCGTAAGTAACACCTGTTCCATTTTTCTGGGCGTTGCAATGGTATTTCTGTTTGCCTGAACCATATAAGATAAAAGCCCGGGTATTTTCCGGGCTTTATTCAGGCATGGTTTTCTTGAATGATTTATAAACATTCTTGTTTGACCATGCTCTGATTTTTTTCTGGGTGATGACAACTTCTGGCCGAATTGGGCGCGTCGATCCATAAAGCTTCAAGCTAAAATAATAAATAGTCATCAGCAGGCGATTAAATAAGAGCTATTTCCTGTTATATTTCTGGCCTTCGCAAAAAAACTTTTCAAAAATCACAAACATTTTTTTCTGCTTAAAAGGGCAGGACCGCCGATAGCGATACAGATACAGCATATTACTATTATCCATAAGGCTTTGCCAAGACCTATGGTATCTCCGAGC
>CAYNKM010000295.1:0-2823 GCA_964397795.1 uncultured Desulfovibrio sp.
GATTTACGGGAATTTGGCGACATTCCCGATATGGACGTCATGGCCCTGGGCATGTTTCATATGGACATTGTGGCATCCAAAAAAAAACTGGAACCATTAAAGCCGGCTTTCTGGAACAGGTTTTAAGGAGGATATAATGAGATATTTACTGATTGTCCTGTTTATTTTTTCCTGCATCTCTCCCGTTCAGGCGCAGGATACGGAAAAAAAGCCGGGCATGTTAATGGTTCTCCGCCAGCCCATCCATATGGACTATGGCGCGTCTCCCTTATTGAGCGTGACCTTTAACCATAATACCCATAAAAATTACAGCTGCGTTTTATGCCATCATAAAAGGCCGGTAAACAGTTCGATTTATGCTCCCTGCACAACCGAGGGATGCCATGACATCACGGGAGCAAGACAACGCGGAAAGCACAGTATGTTTATGGCTTATCACGCCCCTTCCAAAAAAAGATCCTGCTATGGCTGCCACAAGATGGAAGCGCCAGCCCATCCAGGATTTGTAGGCTGTTATCCATGTCATGGCACTCTTAAAAATATCGCTCAAGCTGTAAGCGCGCAAAATACTGCAAAATAGTCAGGCATTTCAAGGACCAGTTAACAGCTTTCGCTATGTCAAAATCACCTGTTGATGGAAAAGAAATGTTTAAAGTCCACCAGCATACAGGTATTTCAATAAGTTATATCTTATATAGAATTAAAGTTTTTTGAAAAAGGGGTCTGGGGACTGCGTAGCCGTTAGCAGCTTGCTGGTTACGGCATAGCATTTTTAAAGCAAAAGCACTCTAAAACATATAAAAGCGGAGATTATCATCCCCACTTTTATAGTTAGCGATATTTGGATCATTTTTCCGTTGACAAGCCTCGGCTGGCAAAGAGATTTTACAATCTCAAAATTGCCCTGAGATCTAATTACACGCTTTGGCGCCGGGCTTGGTATCTCTCAGCATTTTAACAGCGCAGAATTTTCCGCACATGGCGCAGACTTCCTCATTTCTATGAGGCTCGCGCCTCTTTTCCAGTTGCCCGGGATCAATGGCCGCCTTTTTCATGGCATCCCAGTCAAGATCTTTTCTGGCTATATTCATAGCTTTTTCACGGGCAAGCGCTCCCGGGCGTTCCAGGGCTATTTCGCCCACTTGCGCCGCGACTCTTGAAGCCATAACGCCTTGATATACGTCATTTTCATCAGGCAGGGTAAGATGTTCGGCCGGAGTAAGATAGCAGAGAAAATCCACGCCAGACTCGACGCCGATAGCCCCGCCAATCGCGCCGGCAATGTGATCATAACCTGGCGCGGAATCGCAGCAAAGCGGCCCAAGAACATAGAGAGGGGCATTATTGGTGAGACGTTTTATACCCTCAATCTGACCGCGTACCATATTAAGAGGCATATGTCCCGGTCCCTCAATCATGGCTTGAACCCCTTTTGCCAACGCGCGTTTGGCAAGCTGGCCCAGAGTGATTACTTCTTCCCACTGTGCCGCGTCGCCAGCATCCGCTCCGGCTCCTGGCCTCAAACCGTCGCCAAGGGATAGCGTCAAATTAACGGGCAGACAGATATCCAGCAATTCATCAAAATTTTCCAGAAGAGGATTCTCCCTATCATTTTCCAGCATCCAACGGGCGAGCATGGAACCGCCGCGCGAGACAATACCCATTTGACGATTTTCCTTAATGGCCAATTCCGCTCCTCTGCGCGTCAGGCCGCAATGGACGGTAATAAAATCCACGCCTTGGGCGGCCTGTTTGCGGATCTCGGCAAAAAGCTCTTCTGGCCGCATATCCGCGATATCCCTGCCAGATTCAATTAGTCGCTGGCCCACTGAATACATGGGAACAGTACCTAAAGGCAATTGCCAAAGCTTGAGCATCTCCGTACGGATGGCATCCAGATCTCCGGCTATGGAAAGATCCATGATGGTATCGGCTTTGGCCTTTTTTGCAGCCAGTAGTTTGCGTTTTTCGGTTTCCAGACAATTACAAAGGGGGGAGCTGCCGATATTGGCATTCACTTTGACCCTGGCAGGCTGGCCCACAAGCAGGGGGATCAAATTGGGATGATTGGGATTGCCCAGCAAGACCATGCTGCCATTATCCAGCGCTTCCAGAATAACGGATGGAACAAGCGCCTCCTCCCTGCTGAGGATATCAAGATTCTGGGTGATTATTTTATTTAGGGCTTCATTACGTTCAAAGATAGCGTTTGCCATGAAAACTCCAGACTCATTGGCCATAAAGGACTTTGGGAACCAGAATGAATTGAAAAAATTTGCTTGAGGGGTCTAAAAAAGAAAACGCCTCCTGCTGGGGAGGCGATAGCCAATATCCACGTCTTGATCGCTTCCCTACGGCAGTATGAACTGCGTCAGGTTCTCGGGGTCTGGATTGAATCCACTCTCAGCCATGCCAACGCATGACTCCCCCAGCAAAAAAAAATCATATGCAAATATATCATGTAAGTAAAGTCAAAAAAGCCTCATGTATAACTATGAAGCTCGGGCAATTGAGAAAACAAGGGCCCTGTCCAAACCATGTGTTGATTTCTGGGGGAGGACAAGTTTTACGAACAAAATTTTTCGCCCAGACCCCCTTTTTCAAAAGCTTTAATCATTACAGGATAAAATTTATTAAAAATCAGATTTTATTGAACTAGAAAACTTATTTGCCATCAACAGATAATTATAGATGATTCCAGATCTGTGGCAGGAATGGCGTACACTTAAAAAGCGCTTATAACTTTCCAGTTATAAGCGCTTGAATTTATTGGTACGCCCGAAGGGATTCGAACCCCTGGCCAAGAGCTTAGAAGGCTCCTGC
>CAYNKM010000296.1:0-1203 GCA_964397795.1 uncultured Desulfovibrio sp.
TATCCAAAAAGGGGATATTGTCGCAAGGCCCGATACCCTCTTTCCGGCCAAAAGCTGGATTATGCGCCTGAATTGCCTTAAGTCCTCTCCTTTACCCATCCGGCAAAGAATGGAAGTACATTTCCACCATGGTACGGGAGAATGTCAGGCACGGATTCATTTGCTGGATCGGGAACGGTTGGAGCCGGGCCAAAGAGCCCTGGCTGAAGTGAGATTTTTACAGCCCATGACCGCTGTTTATGGAGATCATTGCGTCTTGCGCGCCCATTCTCCCTTAAGAGCAATAGGCGGGGGCGTTGTTATTAGTCCGCTTCCGCCGGTTCTGAAAAAACGCGGTAAGGATTACGCGCGCAATATGGCTATCCTGGAGAAGCTGGGGGATACAGGAAAAGATGTTCCCGACAAGCTTGCCCTGAAATCTCCGCTTGAACTTGCAAGCCTGGCCATTGCGCTCTGTCCTGCGCCTGGCGCTGATTTAAGACATCTGCAAGTCAGTACCGGCCTTGGCAGTGAAGATCTGGAATTCGCCCTGGCCGAACTTGAGGAGCGTGGAGAAGTTTATTGCTGGGATGATGGCTGCTGGATCGGGGAGGATGCGCTCAGGATTTGCCTGGATCAATGCAAGCTTCGCGCGGGCGAGCTGCACAAAAAAGAACCTCTGAAAAGCTTTTTCGCCCATAACGCGATGCTGGCGGGATGGGGAGAAAACTTTCCGTCCAGATTTACCCAGGCAGTTCTCGATCTGGCAATAAAACAGAACATCCTGGAAGAAGAAGGCCCTGGTCTGAAACTGGCGCGGCACAAAATCAGGCTGAATGAGGCAGACAAAAAAATTATGGATATTCTGCTGGATAAAATAGGGGCGGGCCGCTCATCCCCGCCATTTATACGGGAATTTATTGAAGAATATGGATGGGATGCGAAAAGGCTTTCCCCTTTGCTGAAATATCTTTGCGATTCGGGGAAGTTACTCAAAATTCAGGAAGGCGTTTATTATTATAAGGAAGAATTCGCCAGGATAGTAGAAAAAATCCGGATCTGGTTTGGTGAGCATGAGGAACTGGACGTGGGTAGCATGAAAGCGGTTCTCGGCATTTCCCGTAAATATGCTATTCCGATTCTTGAATATCTGGATACAATTCGCATGACTTATCGTGTGAATAATCAGCGCCGTTTACGCAAGAATGACGAAAGTATTTAATC
>CAYNKM010000296.1:1303-2815 GCA_964397795.1 uncultured Desulfovibrio sp.
ATCCGCGCTCTTCAGCTTGTCAACATATTCAACAGGATCGAAGGCCATACTCATAATAAATTGATCCTTATAAATAAGATAAATAAGGCAGATTTGAGAATTGTAATATTAAAAATCCAGGCCAGTTGAAACTTTTTATAATTAGCGCCGCCAGACTTGCCCTTAGGCGGCTATTTTACCGCTGGCAAGAGGATCTGTGACAGTGCCCGATACTTCATTTAATCACTATAAAAACGATATGCAAAGTCTCAATATTCCTCAAGCTTATTTTCAATGAATTTTTAAAAGATAAAAGGGTTTGTCAATTCGGTCCCAATCTGTTTCATTTGTCATACATTTTAATAATCTTTTGTTATGGAATTATTTGGTCTGTTATAAACGGGGAGTCGGGATTTATGAAATATTTGAATTGGCTAAAATTGACACAAGAGGAGAAAAGGCTGAAAATGACCCATGAATAATCATCACAAGAAAATACTTGAGGGAATATTTAATTTTCCGGCTTCGGGAGTGATCAAGTGGCCGGATGTGGAGTCCCTTTTTGAAAGCATTGGCGCGACTGCCCGACAGGGCAAGGGAAGCGGGGTTTCATTTATTTATGGATCGGCGGTAGCCAACTTTCATCGGCCCCACCCTGGCAATGATCTTAAGCCCTATCAGGTTCAGGACGCGAAAAATTTTCTTTCAGCAATAGGAGTGACTCTTGAAACCGCTAACATATAAGGATTTTTCCGCGCAGATTGAGTACAGTGCGGAAGACGAATGTTTTGTCGGGCATATAGCGGGAATTTCCGATATTATAGGGTTTCATGGCGAAAGCGCGGAAGAGATTCGTACGGCTTTTCAGGAAGCTGTTGACGATTATCTGGAATGCTGCGCGCACCTGTGCAAGATTCCACAAAAGCAGAGCGGGGAAAAAGTTCTGGTTCATCTGCCTGAAGACATCCATTTACGCGCTTCAGAATTGGCAAAGAAGGAAGGAGTGAGCCTGCACGAATTTCTGTCGGATAAAATATGCAAGGCGGTAAAGTCCTGAACAGGGGGAGTTTACGCTTCGCTAGCGGGAATGGAGCAGGGTCTTTCTAAAAACAAAAACGGCGCCTTGGGGCGTCGCTTCTGATTTGGCATATCCTACCAGACCATTTCGTGGTTGTTGCTGCAGGATTTGGGAAGAGGCAGATTCAGGAAGAATTCCTCATTTTCTATGACTTTGCCGCATTCGGCGCAACCATAGGCAATCGTTCCGTCAATGTCATGAAAGGGATTCATCAATCTGCCGCATCCCGGGCATACGCACTGATAATCGGTTATCCTGAAATTTTCCATTTTGTCCTCCCTTTTTTGAAGAGGCCGTTTTTTCCTTTATTAACTCCTCTACGCCTTGTACATTGCAAAAAATATTCCGGTAATTTTTATTCTGTAAAAAAGCGCTCATGGATACAGGCCCCAAAGTGACATGAAAATATTTGTAAAATCACGTTATTAAGGCCAAAATCCGGCAGTATTCATAAA
>CAYNKM010000297.1:0-2814 GCA_964397795.1 uncultured Desulfovibrio sp.
GCCCTCCTTTTTGCAAAAGATATGCCACATATTATATAGTTGTAATTATTCACTTAAATTAAAAAAATCAATATTTTGTCATTCCTGGTTTTAAATTTTGGTCAAAATTCTGAAAGAATTTATTTTTTAAAATTCCCGTCAGTTTTGTATGGACTTATCGGGTAAACAGGAAATAAAATTTTTCTGTAATCTTATCCAAATCTGAATTATTTCCAGGAAAAAAATGGAAGCCGGTTTTTCCCAGTTATGGCAATCTCTTGTCTGGCCCCTATGTCGTCTTCTTGCAGGCATGGCGGCAGGACTTTTACTGGCAAATATTCTGGAATGCCTTAAATGGACAGATTACCTGGCCCGTCTTGCCAAACCCCTTGTCAACGCGGCCAGACTGAACCCCCTCGCGGCTTCTTCTTTCGCAATGGCCGCTTTTTCGCCGGCGGCCGCAAATGCCTATCTGGCTGAAAATTATGATCGGGGACTCCTGTCACACAAGGATTTGATTCTGGCCAATCTTTTTAATAGTCTTCCTGCCAACCTGATCCATCTGCCAACCATATTTTTTCTCACCTGGCCTGTTTTGGGCTCCGCGGCAATAATATATGTAGGCATCACTTTTCTGGCTGCCCTGGGAAGGACTGTTTTTACTATCTGCTTGAGCCGATTATTCCCGTTTCAGGCTTGTTCAACAGAAAAATTTCCCGAAGTTGAACCCGGGCCAAAAAATGAAAAATTTTTCCCCCGTTTTAAAAATGGTCTCAAAACGGCTTTCAAGCGATTCCGCACGCGCTTGCCGCGGCTTTTTTATTATACAATCCCCTTTTATCTGCTAATTTATTTCGCTAACAAGGCCGGTTATTTTGGAATAATGGAAAACTGGCTATCAGAACATCTTTCCTGGCTTGCCCTGATTAAACCCCAGGCCATGAGCATCATCATACTGCAGATAATTGCGGAAATGGGCGCCAGTCTGGGAGCGGCAGGGGCTCTCCTTCAGGCCGGCAGCCTGACTACCCAGGATGTGGTAATCGCGATGCTGGCTGGAAATATTTTATCAACCCCCATGAGGGCAATCAGACATCAATTTCCAGCCTATGCCGGATTTTATAAACCCCTGCTGGCCTTGAAACTCGTTGCGGCAAATCAGGCCTTACGGGCCTTTAGCATGATTATTGCCCTACTCATCTATGGAATATTATAAATACTTGTGAGGCTTTATGTCAGACACCGTCAACAACGTCCAGACAGTGACAGTCCATCTAGAACCAGCCATGCAAACCATAAAAATTAAACGCCCTAAAACCGCCGCCCAGCTTCTTGCGGCGCTGAATCTCGCGCCGGAAACAGCTCTGGTTGTCCGCAATGGAAAACTGCTAACTCATGACAGGCGCGTCTGGCCCAATGATGAGCTGCTGGTAAGAGTGGTCACCTCCAGCGGTTAAACAATTTTGGGGATAGCCATGAGGGGCATCCAGGGCTTTTTTAATAAAATGTACCTACTTCTTTTTTTTACGGCTTGATGTGGAAACCCTTTTGGTGAGGATGCCAGTGCTTTCAAACCTGTTGAGATCCTCCTTGCCCAGAAACATCCGTAATTCCTGGGCAAACTCCTCCTGGCTCACAAGTTTGCACGCTTTTTCCTTCATGACTTCGTGTTGATGAACATAATTGAGATTGTACTTCTTCATCAGGGCCTGTTCAAATTCCTGATCTGTATAATATAGTTTGTTATCCAGAATATAATAGGTTTCCTGTTTCTCTTCATTGGTGAATCTGCAATTCTCTGCCATAAAAGCTCCTTATGAAATAAACTTGATAAAGATATAGTATTTATATTTATTAAATCTGGCAATTAATTTTTACCTTAAAAAAATCTCCCTGACAGCATAAAAAAAAGCGGCCATTATCTCAATGCGGAAATAATGGCAAATACGGTTTTGAAACGAATTTGTGCAGAAGTAAATATATAATTTTTCTGGAATCCCCTGTATTGCCTTCCATATGCATCTATTGTACACATGTAAATGCCATACAAAACTACATGAAATAAAGCTTTGACAGGTGTGATTATGGAAATTCCAGTTGTTAAAAATATCCTGGCCGCAAATCAAAAAATGGCTGATTCACTAAGGAAAAAATTTGCGGAAAACAAAATCCTTGTCCTGAATCTGATTAGCTCGCCCGGAGCGGGCAAAACCACTCTTCTGGAACATACCCTGAGAGATCTTGCCCCCGAATTCAGGATGGGAGTCATTGAGGGAGATCTCCAGACCGATAACGATGCCAGACGGGTGGCCGCGACAGGAGCTCAGGCAGTCCAGATAAACACAGAAGGGGGTTGTCACCTCGATAGCAATCTGGTCCAGACTGCCCTTGAAAATATGGATCTGGACAATCTGGATATTTTATTTATTGAAAATGTTGGCAACCTGGTCTGTCCTGTTGAATTTGATTGCGGCGAAGACGCCAAAGTGGGAATTTTAAGCGTGACAGAAGGAGACGATAAACCGGAAAAATATCCGCTTCTCTTTCACCTTGCCAAGGCTCTGGTGCTCAACAAAACAGATCTCTTGCCCTATGTGGACTTTGATATGGATCGCGCAAAAAATTTTGCGAGAAAATTAAATTCGGATCTGCCCATCTTTGAGGTATCCTGCCGGACTGATAACGGCCTTTCCTCCTGGTATGACTGGTTGAGAAACATGCGGGAACGGAAAGCCCAGGGAAAGCTCGACGCCTGAAAGTATTGTCATTGGGAATCTGGCTGCTTTTCTCCCTTATAGCCGGTAACGTCAAGAAGAAGCGTGGAACTTCGCGGCT
>CAYNKM010000298.1:0-2807 GCA_964397795.1 uncultured Desulfovibrio sp.
AAAAACATTGTCCCCCTGCTGTCCGCGAAGCCCCGCATTTTGCCCATAATGGAGAAAGCCTGGCAGGGAAAGCCGGCCAGGCAGATGTCAAAGGGGGGCACAGCATCGGCATCCACTTTTGTAATATCGCCAAAAGGCCGCTCCCCAAAGTTCGCCTCATAGGACTCGCAGGCCTTGGCATCCCATTCAGATGAGAACACGCACTCGCAGCCCAGCTCATCAAACGGCAGCCTGATGCCGCCAATGCCGGCGAACAGATCAATAAATTTAAGACGCCGCCCATTACGAGCCGCGCCGCCGCCGCTCATCCCAAAGCCTCCGCAAGAGCATCTTTTCCGCATTGAATTAAAAAACCCGCCCCCGGAGCTTTTCCGGAGGCGGGAGCATCAGCCGGCTTCAAGCCAGGGGCTTATTCATAGCCTTCGCTTTTCTTGAAATTCCATTCAGTCGGGATGGCTTCCTGAGGCTGCTTTCCGTCAGGCGCATAGTACTGGCCGAACCAGGTCTGATCCTGGGCGGGCAGGGTTTGCAGAACCCTTGTCCAGGCGTCCTGATCCAGAAATGCGCGATCCTGCTGCTGCTTGCGGCTCATCTGCGTGATAGGCGGAACTATCTTCTCAATGTCTCCGACAAGCCTCGGGCTTATGCCAAAGTTGGTGGCCTGCTCCGCCAGCTGCTGGGCCTGATGGCTGCACTCCATGGAGGTCATGAGCGTGTTCAGGCTCTTGGCGGGATTGTGGAAGCCGACGCCGTTTTCAGCTGAGACATAATCCCAGAACATCTGGCCCTTTCTGTTGGCCTGGCGGGCCTCATACATAAGCTGATCATAATTGGGGGCTTTCGGGCCGTTCCATTCGGAAGCCAGACGGATGGCTTCATGCGCCCTTACAGAAGCCTCTTCGGCCTTGATCAGCTGATCATAGGTCTTGGACTGGACATAAAGCACGCGTGACTTAAGGAATTCCGGAGTCTTGTCATAGTGACACTGGCGGCAGGCGCGCATTGTCGGATCCTTGAGGGGAGAAGTCATCCAGTGACTCGAGAACTTCTGGCCGTTCTGAATCATATAGGGCATATGGCAGTCCGCGCAGGATACGCCGGCAGCGCCATGCGGGCCATTACTCCACATCTCATAGTCGGGATGCTGCATTTTGATGATCGGGGTCTTGGAAACGGCATGGATGAAGTCATAGAACTGGGTTTCCTTGCCATCCGCGTCCTTGGGCCCATGAGTCTTGTAATATTCATAGAAGTCTTCGGGGTCCAGGCCCTTTTCCCAGGGGAATACGGGCTTCTGCCAGGCGCCATTGCCCTTGACAGTGAAGTAGTATTCCACGTGGCACTGGCCGCAGACCAGGCTGCGCTTCTCATTTCTGGAGATCTTGTCCCAGTCCTTGCCGGCCCACTTCAGGTAATCCTTGAGCGGAACTGAATAGAGCTGAAGCTCCATGGTCTGCGGATTATGGCAGGTGGCGCAGGAGACGGAGTTTTCCACCTGATTAATTTGATCAACAGGGCGGAAAGTATTCACATCCTTGGACCAGAAATCATCTCCATACTGATTAATCCAGTTTACCATTTTCGGAGTTTTACAGTTCCAGCATGTGGCGGGCAGGATGCCTTTTTCTCCATAGCGATTTATACGATCTATATTGATGAAATCGTTAAGGGCGCGGGTATGACCGCGGGTTTCGTTGTATTCATACATGAAGGGATAGCCGAGCCAGAGATTTTTCAGATAGGGCTGGGCATGTTTGAAGCCTTTGGGCAGAGGCTGGGTTATGTCATTCTTGTGATAAGGGATGGATCCCTTATAGACCGTCATTTCCTGGTCACGGTTATTCCACATATAGGTCTGATACTGATTGGGGAACTGTTCCTTGAAGGCGGACATGGTAATTGTGTCAGCCGGAAGTCCGGTTTTATAAGTCGGGCCTTCAAGTTTGGTGTTGACATCATCGCAAGCGGCGAGGGCGGCTGCGAAGAGGGATATAATCATTACGGAAAGTAATTTTTTAATCATAGCCTACCGTCCTTTGGCTTATGGGATTCATCTGCATGTGGGCCACGCCCCTATGGCAGTCCACACAATAGGGTTTGATATTCATGCTTTGCACGCTGGCATTGATTGGCGCGTGACAGTTAATGCAGTTCTGCTGCACGGTCGCGCGGTACTTTTCATGGGGCGGAATCGGCAGATCGACTCCGCGGATATTGTTATAAATATCCGTTGCGCCCGCTTCAATCTTGAACGGAATTTTTGCCATGAGAGCATGTGGAGCATGGCACTCATTACAGGTCAGATTGGCATGAGCACCCATCTTCTGGGTTCTTGCCGCCTCCTCCATGATATGGCAGGCGGCGCAGAATTGGCGCTGATCAGTATAGTTTATGCTCCAGGCAAATAACCCGGACAAAACTATGCCCCCAACCAGGCCCAGGGTCAGCCATTTCCAGCTTATGCCGGATTTTTTTCCTGGCCCATTATTCGGCTTATCCATATGTTCCTCCTCGCCAGGTTATGTGAAAGTTGATTTAAACCTATTTTATCTAAAATTTTAAAGCAAGCATATTCAAATCAAAATCTGTTTTTTTCAAATAAGCTATATAATTTTATCCTGGGCCAGCCATATATATTCTTCGAGCAGATGCAGGATCTTTCCCGCAAGTCCTCCTCCCAGCATGGGATGGCCGAAAATTTCCAGTTTTTTTCTTTCTTTTTCTTCATTACAGGGAGAGCGCAGCGCCAAATCCAGTCTGTTTTTCCAGAGCCAGCTTTCGGCCTCGTATGTAAAAAGATCAAGAAG
>CAYNKM010000299.1:0-2798 GCA_964397795.1 uncultured Desulfovibrio sp.
ATTTGTGGGCTGACTTGGCGTACCTGAAGACGTGCCGGAATTCGAGCCACCTGAAGAGCCGCCAGAACCAGTATTGCCTCCAGAAGGAGGATTGGTGCTTCCGCCATTGCCCTGCGAGGGATTGCCAGGATTTGTAGGCTGGCCAGGCGTACCTGAAGACGTGCCGGAATTCGAGCCTCCAGAAGAGCCGCCAGAACCTGTATTGTCTCCAGCAGGAGGATTGCTGGTTCCGCCATTGCCTTCATCAAGTGGTGGTCTGAGGCCAGGATCGAGGCCAGGATAGACACTTTCAGGCGATTTTTTGTAACTGGTGAACCATCCGTTACGGCCTTCAATCTTGCGCAAACCCACCAGATGCGCCCCACTCTCCACTTCAGATTCTTTCCAGGCATCCGCGCTTGCATAACTTGTGGTGATATTTTTACCCAGTATGCCATACACGTTATTGGCGGTTACGCCGCTTATCGCCAGCCTTGCTCCGTTTTGAACCGTTGCGTCCAGATGGGTATTAGCGCTAATTATGCCATCGGGATTAACGCTTTCCTTTGCCTCCGCTCCATTTACCACCAGCAGGGAGTCAGGAGCGAATTCTATTTTTCCCGCGCTGGGAACTGGGTGCGCTACCGCTGGATTGACAACAAGTCCTGCTCCGCCCACTTGCACAGCTTTGGCCAAGCCCAGCGTGGCTGTCGAAGCGCTGCTGGGTTTTTGCTCCAGACTTTCCTGCTGCCAGACGGGAGACGTGCTTCCAAGATACACAAGGGCGTTTTTACCCACACCAAGGCCAAAGCCGTTGGAAATATTTGCCACCCGTACGGCACTGGATCTGGAAGGGCTTCCCGCGATCAACGTGCCCACTGTCAAACTCTGACCGCTTATGTCGCTCCCGCTTACATTCATCATCCCGCCAACATGCAGAGTTTCAAAATGGCTATTGCCTCCTTCGCTGACCGCGGTCGCACGGGCATTTTCCTGCAGCAAGCCTATGATCAGATTCTGGGCGATTTCACTTGTATCGCGCAGGTTGAAGTTGCCCGCGCCAATAAAGGCATTTTTAGCCTTAATTGAATTGGCGCTCAGGCCAGGCGTGCATATATTGCCGTCAGCTGTCAGATTCAAAGTTCCGCTTACCTTATCATAAATGTAGATATCGCCATGAGCGGAAACGCTGTCTCCGGCAACGCTCGTTCCTATGAGTGATTTTGCGTAAATTGAGCCAGGAGAGATCAATTCCGATTTGTTATATATTCCTATGACTCCCAATGGCGCATTCGCGCTCCCAATGTTCCCGCTTGTCAATTCAAGGCTGCCGCCATTAATCAGGCTGAGCGAAGCGTTGGGAGCGGAAAGTTCGTCAGTTTTGATTTTTCCCAGGCTGCCTATCTGCAGGGAATTGAAAGAAAGCTTTTTCAGGGTGAGATTGCTCGCGTATTGACTCTCGCCCATGTGAATATTTTTGGCCTTCAACTCGTTTCCCGTGAGTTCGCCAGCCGAAAAATCCATTGTCCCGTCTATATTCATGTCGGTGAAAGTGCCTTGAATCGCGGAAAAAATGGCGTTTTTGCCTACATTGAGATCAGTGATTTGCATTTTGGCGTCATAAACGCCCAGATTTCCGCCAACTCTGTTGCCTGTTCCGTCAATGGTCAAACTTCCATAATCCACCTTGGTGCCGAAAATATTTGCGCTGTTTCCCTGAATCTCCAGATTCTCGCCAATATTTACCGTACCGGCCGATAATTGGGCAGCCATCGCGTTTTTGGCGACCAAATCGCCACTAATGGACATTTTAAGAGCGTTCAAATGGCTATTTTCAAGCCTTGCGCTCTCAAGGCTCACATTTCCACCTGCTTTTATATAGAGCGTGCCTTTGCCTGTTACGGCCGAATCGCCACGATCAAAAATTATATCCTTGCCTGCCACGATGGAAGTCAAGCCCTTGATCAGATTCATTCCACCGCTGATTCGGACGTTGCCTTCGGCATGAAT
Source organism: uncultured Desulfovibrio sp. (assembly GCA_964397795.1). Taxonomy (GTDB): domain Bacteria; phylum Desulfobacterota; class Desulfovibrionia; order Desulfovibrionales; family Desulfovibrionaceae; genus Desulfovibrio. The sequence goes on from CAYNKM010000299.1 coordinate 1,990, forward strand.
GCCCCCCTGCGCGAAAAGCTCGTCATCAGGAGAGGAAGAATTAAGGTTGCCTATGAAAACATCCCCATCGTTGGCCTGAATGCTTGATCCCAATCCGGCAAGATTAAGAGTGCCGACATGGATATCGCCGCTGCTCGAGCTCATGCTGGAAGTGTCCATATTGACGCTATCCGCCCAAAGGCTGCCCTTAATTTGCATGCGGGCGTCATTACCGATTTCAATATTTTCAATAGGAGTGCCAGTGGAACCAACAGGCCCTGAAAAGAGCATGGCTGAAGGACGCAAAACGATCTGCCCATTTCCTTCAATAGCTCCTTTTAGCTGCCCGTCTGCGGCAATAGTGTAATATTTTATCTGCCCCTGGCTGGCGCTTCCATAAGTTCTCAGCGCACTTCCCTGAAGATAGATATCACCTCGCAAGACCCCGCCCTGGGAATTGGTGGCCGAACCAAGCGAAAGAGTACTATTTATAACGCGCATCACTACGTTATTCGCACCTGTAATCAGCGGTTTGGTATTGGAGCCACTGCCGATAAGTGTCAGATTTTTCGTAACTTGCAAGGTAGGTGAGGCGGAACCACTGATATTGAGTTCGGAATACACCCCGCCCTGGGACACTGTGGCCGAGCCTCCGGAAGCGTTTATATTCAGACTGGCAGCCTTGGCAGGCAGGACAAAGGGCCCCGCAGCCCAAAGATTTGGCGACAGCCATAAGCAAAAAGCAAAAATAACGGCATATTTCTTACGCCATATTGATAGCAGGCTTGAAAACATAAGCGGATATTCTCCCTGAAAAAGAAGAGTGGTAT
>CAYNKM010000300.1:0-2797 GCA_964397795.1 uncultured Desulfovibrio sp.
CTTTTGTGAACAAAAGTTTTCTCCCCCAGACCCCCTTTTTCAAAAAACTTTAGTTTTTATAAGATATAACTTATTGAAATACTTATATGTTAGTGAACTTTGAATATTTTTTTCCATCAATAGATAATTTTAACAGAGCAAATCGGTAAAATATATAAGATGATTACAAGCGTTCGGCAATTTCCGCTTTGGCCACTGCCTGTTGCCCATTTCCTGAAAAAATGGGGCAATCGCCACCCATTGGAAATTTGTCAAAACTTGTTTGCTCATGCCAGAGCCTATGTAATAATCAGGCCTTATGAAAACGGCTGCCAATAATACAGGCACGCCTGAATAAATGTTATTGCTTTATCCGGTAAAACAGGCCAGGCCCTACCGAATTATTGTCAGGCAGAGAACTCGTGCTTTGGCGCGCTCAAGTTTTTATGATCGTTGATACTGGTTTCAAGCTCAATCATTTTTTCCATAATATCATCCGCTTTCTTTTTGTTTTGTTCATAGGCAGTCATAAGACTCGTGGCTTTTTCCCTATTTTTATAAGTTTCCGAATCAGCCAGATCTTTTTCCAGAGAAGATTGCTGGATCAGAATCTCCTCAAGTTCTTTTTCAAGCAGATTATAATTTTCTTGCAGTGGCTTAATGATCTTGTGTAATGTGTTACGCTGTTCAGCCTGCTGTCTTTTCAGCTTTTTTTGTTCTTCTCTGGATGCGGCCGGAACGGTGGCGGGATTTTTTTTGACTGGCGCTTCCGCAATCTGTGAAGCTGATTTGTATCGGTGGGCTTCATATTCCTGATAGGTGTCATAAGCGGTAATTCCATCCGGGCCGAGATCCCAAATTTCAGCATCTATTTGTGATAGAAGCCAGCGATCATGGGCGACAAGCATAAGGGTGCCATCATATTTTTTTAGCGCTTTTGCCAGGGCTTCCCTGCTTTCCAGATCGAGATTATTGGTGGGTTCGTCCAGAAGTAAAAAATTGCATTGTTTTAAAAAAAGGCTTGCAAGAACCAACCGGCTTTTTTCTCCGCCGGAAAGGGCTGAAACAGGCCGATCAAAATATTCCTGGCCTAACATAAAAAGTCCCAGGACACTCATCAGTTCTTCCTCCGTCATACGCGGATCTGACAGACGCCTCATTTCAGATAATACTGACGCTTCAGGTTTCAGAGTTTCCATGTGACTTTGGGAATAATAACCCAGGCGCATTTGAGGGGATTTGGTCAAGGCGCCTCCGCTTTTGTCCAGCTTCCCAGCGATAAGTTTAAGCAGGGTTGATTTGCCAGCGCCATTAGGACCTGTAAGCGCTATACGGGAGCCATTATAAATTGTGAAATCAAGCGGCGGCCACATTCTTTTTCCATCGGGAAAATGAAAATCCAGTTTTTCTGCCGTCAGCATTTGTTTTTCGCTGTGAGGCGCTTTGGGCCAGACAAAATTCAATTCGCGCCTTTTTGGTTCGGGCCGGTAATCTTCCAACTGTTTTTCCAGTTTTTTAGCCATTTTTTGCCGTGAACCGGCCTGTCTGGCTTTTGTCGCCTTGGCCCTGAAACGTTCCACAAAGGCCATTTTTCTATCATATTCATCTCGCAAAGCCTTGGCCTGACGATTTTTCTGGACTTCAAATTCTTCCTGAAGAACAAGAAATTGACTGTATCCCGCCTTGCGGAAAACCGGTTTTGAAGAACCCAGATAGAGAATGTGATTTCCTATCTTGTCCATAAAGCGGCGATCATGGGCGACAAAAACCAGGCTGCCTTCAAATTTCATTAAAAAATCTTCAAGCCATTCCACAGCATCCATATCAAGGTGATTAGTTGGTTCGTCAAGCAGCAATACGTCCGCGCCAGCAGTCAGCACGCGAGCAAGTTTGGCTCTCTCCTGCCAGCCGCCAGATAATTGCTTTAAAGGCATTGTCCATTTATCCTGATTAAAGCCAAGCCCTGTCAATACTTCTTTGGCCCTTTGCTCCGGGTTATAGCCATATGAGTGTTCCAGCTCGGTCTGACGGGTCATCAGGGACGCAAGTTTTTCCTTGTCGCCCGAATCTGAAGCTTTCTTCCATTCGCTCCAGAAATCTGACCAGTCGTGTATGGAATCCATAACATACTCAATAAGGGTGGAATTAAGGGACTGTTCGGAAAGTTCCTGCTCCACATAACCCAGGCGGCAGCCTTTAGGAAGAATGACGCGTCCGGAATCCGGCTCTTCAACTCCCGCCATTATGCCAAGCAGGGTTGATTTACCGGTTCCATTGGGTCCGCAAACACAGAGGCGCATCCCCGTTTCCACTTCCAGGGAAAAATTCTGAAATATGTCATGTCCGCCATAGGCCTTGGAAAGTTCGACAACGGAAATTTTCATAATAATCCAGTCCTGCGATAACCCCGCACGGCTTCCTCCATACCTTTTTCCAGATTTATTTCAGGTATAAAACCATATTCTTCCTGAATCTTGCCCGCATTGGCAAGCCATCCAGGCTGTCTTGCTTCCCTGTATTTATCCAGATTCCATTGGGGTGTTTTTGACAAGGGTCGCCCAAAAAATTTTGACATATTGGCGGAGATATTTGCCCATGCAGAGCAAAGCGCCGCAGAAGCGCCCATGAAGGGAAGCGGAGGGTGAAAAACCCTTACTCGTTTGCCCAATGCTTTACCCATAGCCTGGCATATTGAAGTCATGCTGTGTTCTTCTCCGTCATTCAGATGGAAAATACCGCTGGCATTTCTCTTTAGCAGAAGAAGAATAGCCCTGGCCACATCATCCGCATGAATGATTGAAACTGGAAGTTCCTTGTT
>CAYNKM010000301.1:0-2788 GCA_964397795.1 uncultured Desulfovibrio sp.
GTCAGTGGCAGGGTTCATCAAAAGGGAAAAAATGCCTGATTCCTGGCTGATGAAGCTGATTCTTAAATATAACATCAATCCGCGCTGGTTGTTATGGGGTGATGAATACAAGATGTTTTTATCCCAAACCGACAAGGATCCGGACGATGGCGAATACGGAAACGAAGTGTCGGGACAAGGCGGAGAAGGTTAAGTGGTGTATTCTAAAAGAATACCAGATTCCCCTTCTCACATGTTTGAAGTGCCACAAGTTTCCCTGCAAGGGAATTACTTTGGAAGATCTTCAGACGCTTGAGGAATCGGCTTTAACAGAACGCATTTTTGAAAGATTCAAGACAAGGAGGTCAGGGTTGTATATTTTCAAATATGTGGATGGAACCCTTAAAAACGCTCCTGCGGGTTTTTCTATTGAAAATCCCGACATGACTCAGCTTGATCGGGTGGATGAAGTTTATGTCATTTCAAAAACAATGATTAAACAGACACGGCTGGTAATGAGAGACAGGAAAGGGGTTGCAAACAAAAATTCAAAAGGCACCCATTCAAAATAACAATTAAAACAGGAGTATCACATGAAAATTCAATTCGGAGATCCAGATCAGATTGTCCAGCTTGTCCAGGTTGGTATGGAGGTTTTCAAGGGTCTTAAAAGGTCAGGGACTCTTGATGACATTGGTAAGGAGTTAAGCGAAATCCTGGGGGCCATCAGCAAATATCACACCAAAAAGGATATAGAAAGGCTGCGCTCTTATGAGGAGGCTGGCCTATCCAGAGAACAGGCGCTTCGCCTTCTTGAGGTTAATACAATCGCGTTTCGCGAGATGCTCAATAATGTAATGAAAGGCAAAGGTTAATAGTTAACTAAAAAACTGACTATTAGATGCGGGGCGTTCGTAAAAAGGCACGCTCCGCATTTTTATTTCTGGAGACAAATTGTGAGAAGTTTGCAACTCACATCTGAACAAAACGAAATAGCATCCGCGATGTGCGATTATGCGCGGACTGGGACAGATTCATACATAGCTGTCGCTGGTTATGCTGGAACAGGTAAAACCACTGTTATGGGTTACGCTGGCGCAAAAATGATTCAGGATAATCCTGAAATGTCCATAGCCTGGTGTGCACCAACAGGCAAGGCCGCTTCTGTGCTGAAATCAAAACTGGAAGATTTTGGAGCTCTTAACGACCTGTCTGAAGTCAACACTATTCATGGTCATATCTACCGCCTTTCAAAGGCCGGACGCGGAGGCGATCTGTTATTTCACAAGAAGAGTGGCGAGGTTTTCGCCTATGACCTGGTGGTTGTGGACGAGGCATCCATGATAACTCGAACCATGTTCCAGGATCTTCTGTCATTTGGGAAGAAACTGATTTTTATTGGAGATTCGGGACAGCTTCCACCAGTTGGCGATGTGGCTTTTGCGCCTCTTATCAATACTGATCTGGTTCTGAAAACTGTTCACAGACAGGCTTTGAAAAATCCCATTACCGCGATGGCCACCGAAGTACGTAACGGTGGGACAATTCCTTACGGATGTCGTGGAACGGAATTTTGCAAAATAAAAAGACAAAGCTCCGTCTTTCAGAAGATTTTCAGACAGTTCGTGGACAAAATTTGTGAGGGGGAAACAATGATTCTCTGTGGACTGAACAACACAAGAATCCAGCTCAATCGAACCTTGCGCGCGATGCTCGGATTTCGCGGAAGTTTACCTCTATCCGGTGAAAAGCTGGTCTGCCTAAAAAATCGTAAGGATGTCGATCTTTTCAATGGCCAAATCGTGGATGTTTCAGAGTCTGGACAATATCTGGACAATAAATCCTGTTACGTTGTTGGTCTTGAAAATGGGGGTGCAGTCCTGGCTTATTCTGGAGCCCTCAATACCCCTCCCGGTCCGGCACTTAGGGAGAAAATGGCGGACGATTACGAAAATATCCGCGAATGCTGTGCTGACGAGGAACCCTTTCTTTTTGATTTTGGCTACGCCTGCTCTGTCCATAAAGCCCAAGGGTCGGAATGGTCCAATGTGCTTCTGTATGATGAGCGTAACAGGCACATGGATGATATCGATTATGCGCGTTGGCTTTATACAGGCATAACTAGGGCAAGGAACAAGCTGTGCATTCTTTGTCCTGAATAAACATAATGAACATTTGGCACAGCGCAGTGGAGCATTATATGGGGCCAACCCAAAACAAGGATTTGAATCAGTATTTGAAGAAACTGATTGATGCTGGGTGGGAACTTGAATCCAGAGGAAGACATATCAAACTTTTCTTTCCGAATTCTGGCTGGGTTTTCGTAATGGTGCCCAAATCACCAAGTGATTTGCGGAGCCTTAAAAATCTCAAGGCCAAAGTGCGCCAGGCAACGAAAAAGGTCATTATATAATCACATAGGAGTAAATATGGATAAGCAATGGATTAGCATGGAACAGCATCAATGCCCTGCCTGCGGAAACCTGCATAAAACAGGCGCTATCCTTCTGGATAAACGGATGGAGAAATCATTTCCAGGCCCATACGTTTGTACTGGGTTCGGTTTCTGTCCGGATTGCCAGAAGCGTATTGATGATGACTATGTGATTTTAATTGAAGTATCCAACAAGCCTGTCGATGTCAATCAAAAGATGAAAGCTGGAGAGGCAAATCGTACGGGACGGATTTGCTATATGAAAAAACATGTAGCTGAGGAGATATGTGGTATGGCAGCCGAGATGGCCTTTATTGATCAGGAAGCGTTTGGGCTTATTGAAAGAATGAGTCAAGAGGCTGCCCCAGAAAAGGA
>CAYNKM010000302.1:0-2192 GCA_964397795.1 uncultured Desulfovibrio sp.
AAGATTTCAGAGAAAATTAACAAAAAATTAAAAAGAAGCTGAATGCACAGCTTCTTTTTAATTTGATTGGTTAATTTATTAATGAAGGAGGGATTAATCAGGATTTTTTCAGGCGAACCAGCGGATAGCATGGATGCCTTGAAGGATCATCATAATTATTGCGCAAACTGTTCGCATAGGCCAGAGCTTCCTTGAAGCCATTTAAAGGAATCATATAATTGATGCCGCTTACCTGTCTGAACATAAGAATATTGCAGGCAGAAAGAAGAGTCAGGAAGTTATCCGGAATATCCTCAACTATGGTTTCCAGTTCTCCGGAGGTATCATTACTTTCGAGATCAACAGGGTATATAACTTCGTCCAGGGAAAAATATCCCACCTTTTTAACCTCGTCCGCCGATTTATAATAATTTTTATAAATCTCCGGATCAATCAGTCTGGTAAAGGTTATTTCCAGCTGCTCCTCAGGCTCATAATAGCGGAAGCCCTGGTTTTGAGACAGGAAAATTTCAAATTCTGTAGTAGTTCCAGGAATTGTTGTCCATAAGCGGATATAATTGTTGTTATTTTTAACAAAGATGCCTGTATGCCAATCCCCAAAATCCTGTTGCTGGTATGTTTCAGCAAATGAAAAAGGGGCGCTCAGGATTAGAAAAAGAAACAAGGTAAAAAATTGGGTTAATTTTAAGTTTTTCATTTTCATTATCCTTGAATTTTATCAGTTTAAAAGATTATTGGAGACAAATTTATCGATAAAACCAATAACGGGCAAAATGGGATGGATATTATCCGTAATGTAAATATCATCTTTCAAAAAGTTTTTATATGTATATAATCTTATCGTCAATATTGAAATAATTATAAGGATCAGATACCAGATTTAATTTCTCCCTTTAATATATTCACCATCAATATTTTGACCATTTTTACCTGATAAAGTTGCATTATACAAATATTAAAATCAAGTTTATTCGCAATTAGAACACCTTATAATTGTTGGCATGGTTTTGGCAGTAAATGGGATATTTTTATAAGACAAGACAAATATTCCCATGTACACATCCATTAACCACAATTTGATGGCCGCGAATACAGCCCGAAATCTCAACACTCATTATAGTCGTCTGGCGACTTCCACCCGGCGTCTTTCATCGGGACTTCGTATTAATTCTGCGGCAGATGATGCGGCAGGGTTGGCAATCCGTGAACTGCAGCGTTCAGACATCGCTGCCCTCCAGCAGGGCGCACGTAATGCAAATGACGCTATTTCCATGATCCAGGTTGCCGACGGAGCATTGTCGGTTATTGACGAAAAACTTATCCGGATGAAGGAGCTTGCGGAACAGGCCGCTACCGGAACATATGATTCTACCCAGAGATTAATGATTGACTCCGAATTTCAGGCTATGGCGGCAGAGATTGATCGTATAGCCAATGCTACCGATTTTAATGGGATCCACTTGCTTGACGGGTCTTTAAGCGGCGTTCATGATGGAAGCCAGCTGACGGCCAAAGGCAAAATGAAAATTCATTTTGGATCGGCAAATGATTCCGCCGAGGATTATTACTATGTGGAAATTGGAGATTGCACCACTGGCGGTCTGGGTTTGCGGGAAACCATAACTCATGAACAGACGCCACCTGCAGCTGGAAGCCCGGATTCTCTAATTAATTTGGAGGGAGCCATCCCTACGGGATATAGTAAAACCTCAATCACTTCGGGTATTATACCTATAGGATATATTCCAAAAGGCAGTAAAAATATTGTCATAACAATAGACGGATTGTCAGGCGCAGAAGACGATATTCAGTTGTTCACCAGGGATGGCATTCATCTGGCTGGGACAAAAATAGATACGGATCCGGCCATAAATGATTATACCTGGAATAACAATGGTGTTCGATCGCCAGATGACATGGCAAGTATAATGACGGAAGCCAATGGTTTTCATACCGGCGCTTCTTATCAGATCATTTCAACAAGCGGAAAGAATATATCCGGCGATTTTAATGATGGTGATATTGGGGCCAAAACCGCGGATAGTTTTTCATTGGATGATCTGCATAAAACAACCATCACCTATAAAAATGGCTCAAAAATGACAATTTCTTATAGTGGGGATTTTGACAGGCTGGATGACGGGCCCAATGACGGCAATGTCATGAGCTCCTCCGATGAGACCAAGGAAAGA
>CAYNKM010000302.1:2202-2782 GCA_964397795.1 uncultured Desulfovibrio sp.
TTGACAGGCTGGACGCCACGCCCAATAACGGCACTGTCACCAGTCCTGATGAAACCAGGGAAAGAATTGTCATTGATGATGTAAGGGAAGATATATTGCTTGTGGTTTCCGGTACAGGCATATTTGATATCGAAGTAACCTGGGACGATATGCCAAACAATGCAACGCCTCCCAATCCTGACGATTTTACAACTGTGGAATATGGAGATCTGATTTCTATAAAAACCCAGCAGAAAGCGCAGGAAGCCCTGGTGAAAATAGATGAGGCCATAGTAGCCAAGGATAAAATTCGGGCCAATCTTGGCGCTCTTCAAAACCGTCTGGAAAATACGGTTACCAATTTAAATATTCAGGCAGAAAATCTCCAGGCTGCAGAATCACGCATTTCTGACGTGGACGTGGCAACGGAAATGACAGAATTTGTAAGAAATCAAATCCTTACCCAGTCTGCTGTATCAATGTTGGGGCAGGCAAACAGTATGCCTCAAATGATGATGCAACTTATTGGCGGCTAGAAAGAAAATAATCATCAATCTGAAAAGAAGATCATTCTTTATAAGAAGAGTGATCTTTTTTATTT
>CAYNKM010000303.1:0-2778 GCA_964397795.1 uncultured Desulfovibrio sp.
AAGGAAGAGAGCATAATCATCATAGCCTGATGACTTGCCCAATTTTTCCGCAAGTCCATCCTGGGTGACTCCCAATAAATTTTGAAGCGCGACAAGCGCTTTCGCCATTTCAATTGGATTGAGATCTTCACGTTGAATATTTTCCAGCAAAGCGGCAATAAGCGCTTCCGTATCATTGAATTCTTTTACAATAACAGGTATTTCCTTAAGGCCTGCCAGTTGGGCCGCTCGCCAGCGCCTCTCGCCGGCAATAATCTGATAAGACCCGGGCTGACTTGTCTGACGCACAAGGAGCGGCTGTAAAATGCCGTTTTCCCTTATCGATTGAGCCAGTTCTTCCAGTTTTTCTTCATTAAAATCTTCCCGGGGCTGTCCGGGATTGGGAGCAAGAGATTCTGGAGAGACAACTAAAAGTCCTGTATGGTTTTCACTGGATTGAGACTCTGTGCGACCAGAGGTGTCCTGGAAGAGGGCATCCAGTCCTCGGCCCAATCCTTTTCCGTTCATGCTCATTTTTCACCCCTTCTGCCTAGGTTAAATAATTTTTTATTAATTTTTAAATAACAAAAAGTTACGAAAGTAAAAAAGAGAAGGATATGATTGACAAAGAAAGAATAATGAAAATTCTTGATAATAGGGGAAATATGAACGGGGTTTTAATTCCCGCAGATATATGGATGGAAATTGAACCCCTTCTTGATCAAGAAGTTTTAAAAACCAGCCCGGTAACCGAAGATCTGTCCGGTTTTGAAGAATTAATGCGCGCCTGGAATTTTCGCTATCCATACGATCCTGCGGTGAATTGTCCAAATTGCGCATCTTCAACACCTGATTGGCGCAATGACAATCCCAGACTTTTCGATCTGGTTACGGCCAATTTTGGAGGATTGCTGGTCTTTCGCTGTCGTGGCTGCGGAACGACAATACGACATAAATATTTTAAGGATCATATGGCTGTGGAATCCTCTTCTTAAGCAAAATTTCAGGCGGGATTTGGCTGTCCGCGTCTTAAAATAACCTCTTTTGCCAGACCCAGATAAGCTTCTGCCCCTTTTGACTTGACATCGTAATGAATTATGGATTTCCCATGACTGGGGGCTTCTGAAAGCCGAACATTGCGAGGTATTACAGTTTCAAAAAGCTGATCGCCACAGAATTTACGGACTTCATTTTTAACTTCGCGAGTGAGGCGATTTCGGACGTCATACATGGTTAATACGATACCAAGCAGGAGAAGCGGCGGATTAAGCAGTCGCTTAACCTGTTCATAGGTCTGAAAGAGTTTGACAATTCCTTCAAGAGCAAAAAATTCGCACTGAAGGGGAATCAGTAATTCGCGACAGGCGCAGAGGGCATTTAAAGTTAAAAGACTTAAAGAGGGAGGACAATCAATTAATATATATTCAAATTCCTCATCCAGACGCTTGAGACATTCTCGCAGATAATACTCCCGGGCCATTTTATCTACCAACTCAAGCTCTACGGCGACCAGGTTTGGAGTAGAGGGCAAAAGAGAGAGAAAAGGAGTCCTGGTGGGATAAACTGCTTCACCTATGCGTTCAGGCGTATAAAAAACAGAGTAAAGATCTTTATTATTTATATCTTCAGGGCTGAAACCCAGGCCGCTTGTGCTATTTGCCTGGGGATCGCAATCCACCAGGAGAACTTTTTTTTCCATAACTGCCAGGGCCGCTCCAAGATTTATGGCGGTAGTCGTTTTTCCCACGCCGCCTTTCTGGTTAGCAATGGAAATAATACGGGCCATTAAATCCTCCGTAAACGAAAGCTTATGTATAAAATAATATTCATGGCAATATAAACCTGTCTATTTTAAATTATTATAGTTATAAAAATTTGCTTCTTTACAGTCAAGGCGGCATTGAATATTTAGATAAAGTAAAGTAAATTTTCTAAAATTTTCATAACAGAGGTAACAATGAAAAAGAGTGTTTTACTGGCTCTTATACTGCTGTGTTATGTTATGGCCTATCCCTGCATGGGACAATCCAGTCCGGACAGGATTGATCTGGAAAGAAATCTGAAACAGATCTTTAAAGACAATCCTGAACTCGTTCTTGATGTTTTACGCCAGAATAGCGAAGTTGTGCTGGATATAGCGCAGCAGGGTTCCAATTTGCGGCGTAAACATAATCTTGAAGCGCAGTGGCAGGAAGATCTTAAAAAGCATAAAGAGGTAAAAATTGCTGATCGCCCTGTACTGGGAAACAAGGATGCCAAAGTCAAAATTATTGCCTTTTCAGATTTCACTTGTCATTACTGTGGCCAGGCTTCAAAGACGATAGACAGCATTCTTAAGGAATATGGAGATGATGTCTCTTTTTCGTTCAAGCATCTCCCGCTCGATGAGAAAGGGCCAGGGGGAATTGCCTCTTCTTATTTTATCGCGATAGCGAAACAGGATGAGGCCAAGGCCTGGGATTTTTACCGTGCAATGTATGAGGACAGGGAAAAATTATTGTCCGAAGGCGAATCATTCATTAAAAAGACCGCCCAGCAGCTTGGCGTTGATATGAAAAAATTACAGAAAGATATTCATTCAAAACAGGTAACGGAGATAATGAATCAGGATCAGGAAGACGGTCAGAAATTGGGCGTGGAAGGTACGCCATACTTTCTGGTGAATGATCTTGTCATTCGTGGCGCCTTGCCTTTGGAACTCTTTAAAAATGCTGTGGATATGGCTAAAAAGAACGCCAAATAAAATTTAAATAAATCTATATTGAAAATTATGTCATAGTTCAGGGTTAAATCTGAATT
>CAYNKM010000304.1:0-2767 GCA_964397795.1 uncultured Desulfovibrio sp.
CCTATGCTATCCTATAAAAATTATTTAGACAATCTCCTGACTACAGTGTCTAGGAAAACATCATCTTCAATCTTGCTGGTTTCTTTTAATATCCTTAATATCGCATTCTTTCCGGCAGTTCCCAGATTTTCGCTGTATTCTGTGACGAATGTCTTTATGTGAGATTCAAGCACGCTCTCTTCCATTTCCTGGGCGTGACCGCGTACAAAAGCCTTTGAAGCTTCCGGAAACTTCCAGGCATACTTTACGCTTTCAGTTATCGCTTCTTCCAGTTGATGAGCCAACCTGGACTGAATATCCCTTCGGATAACAATTACTCCAAGAGGCAAGGGAACAGAATATTTGGCCTCCCACCATTCGCCAAAATCAATTATCTTGTTTAAATTCATTTTTTTATAGGTAAAACGTCCTTCATGAATTATTAATCCCGCGTCCGCTTTACCGGAAGCGACTGACGGCATGACTTCACTAAATAGCATTTCTTTTCTGTTTCCCTTGAACGCTCCATGTAAAGATAATAGCATATTGGCTGTTGTTAATTTTCCCGGTATCGCGATAGTTGCCGATTCCCATTCCGCTTCATTAAGGGGTTTTCTGGAAACCAGCAACGGGCCAACGCCCCAGCCCAATGCTCCGCCTGAAGCCATGACCTGATATTTATCAAGAATAAAAGGTAAAACTCCCAGGGAAACTTTGCTGATTTCGAGTTCGCCCTTCAGCGCCTTGTTATTAAGATCCTCCACATCCGCCATATATGTCTGAAATTCGTATTCCTCATTCAATTCAGGGGAGGAAAGACCATGCAAAAGAGCATGAAAAATAAAGGTGTCATTTGGACAGGGAGAAAGTCCCAAAGAAAGATTTTTTTTCACCGCCATAATGTTTCCCATAATAAATGATATGATAAAAATTAAAGAAACAGGAAGAAATTTTATTTATAAGCATCAGCCAAGTCCATACTCCATTCTGGATAAATACAGAAACTATTTCCATTATTCAAAATTTTAACAAAAGCAGCCCAATTTTGCCATGAAAGAAATTTTAATTATAAAAAATTATATATTTATTTAATTCCTTAAGATGATCCTCACGCCGTACTTGTTATTGAATAAAAATAGTAATATTCTCATCTTCTTTATTGGCGGCAGAAGACTGGCCGATTTAGATAATTTTAAAATCATGGATAATTGGGAAATATAAAAAATATCAAGCGTAATACGAACTGGTATCAGGGGCGTTTCATGCTGGATTCTTCTTTTTTTCGTTCCGCTGGGCTGGAAAATATTTACTCAAAAATAAAAAAGCGGGAACGCTTGTCCGCGGAAGACGGACTACGACTTTTTTATAGCCCCGACATTGCCGCAATAGGCGCTTTGGCCCATATGGAACGCCAGTGCAGGCATGGAAACAAAACTTATTTTGTCGTAAATAGACAGGTTAATTATACAAATATTTGTATTAACCGCTGTATCTTTTGCGCGTTCAGGCGGGACAGTGAACTGGAATCCGGAGCTTTCCTCTTATCTAAAGAGCAAATTCTGGAAAAAATTAAAGAAGTCAATAACGGAAAATTAAGGCTTGATGAGCTGCATATAGTTGGTGGTTGTCATCCGGATTTAAAGTTATCCTTTTTTGTGGACTTATTTGAATCCATACGGTCATCTTTTCCAAATCTGCCCATTAAGGCTTTTACTCCCGTCGAAATAAATCATTTTTCTCAAAAAGAAAACATATCAACATATGAGGTTTTAAAAATTCTTCAAAAGGCGGGGCTTGTCATGATGCCTGGCGGAGGCGCGGAGATATTTGATCCTGCGCTGCGGCAAAAATTATGTCCCGAAAAGGCGGATGCCCAAACCTGGCTGCGTATCAGCGGCGAAGCGCATTCCCTGGGTATAAAAACAAATTGTACAATGCTTTTTGGCCATCTGGAGTCTTATGAGCAAAGAATTTTGCATTTATGCGCGTTGAGGGAGCAACAGGACAAAAGCGGTGGTTTTACCTGTTTTATCCCGCTGCCATTTTTAAGGGAAAACAGCCGGCTTAAATTATCGGGCGATCAGGCAAAACAGACCAATATCCTGGATCAATTGAAGGTTATCGCCATCTCCAGGCTGATGCTGGACAATATTGATCACATTAAAGCCTACTGGGTTATGCTAGGCGCAAAAACAGCCCAAACAGCGCTATGGTATGGCGCCGATGATCTGGATGGGACAATAGTGGAAGAAAAAATTGGCCACATGGCAGGAGCAAAATCTGACAAGGAACTAGGCCTTGAAGATTTGAAATTTATGATAACCCAGTCTGGTTTTCATCCCGTTCGCCGAAACGCGATATTTGAAGAAAACAATTCAGAATCTAAAGCGTTTATAAATGATAATTGAGAAAAATTTTCGGGAATCTTCCCCTCTTGAAGAAGCCATTATTGACGCCAGAGAAGGAAAACGCCTAACCCGCGGCCAGGCGGAAATTTTATACAATCAGGCTGATCTCCATACTTTAAGTTTTCTGGCGCATCAAGCCAGAATGCGACTACATCCAGATAATATTGTAACTTATGTGGGAGATCGCAATATTAATTATTCCAATATTTGCGTATGTGGATGCAGATTTTGCGCCTTCTATAAATCGCCTGGCTCTCCACAAGGATATGTTATTGGACGGGAGGAATTAAGTAATAAAATACTTGAAACCCTCAAGCTGGGGGGAACCCAGATTCTGTTACAGGGCGGGCATCATCCCGATCTTCCTTTTGAGTGGTATG
>CAYNKM010000305.1:0-2751 GCA_964397795.1 uncultured Desulfovibrio sp.
ATATGTCGTGAAACCTTATATGGAAAAATCAGGCATGGGGATATTGAGCCCGTCAGGAAAGAGGGCAGGCTTTATTTATTTTCCAGGGAGGATCCGGATTGCTATCGCTTTGGTGAAGCTTGCAAAAGCTGGTGAGGGGAAAATGGAAAAGATAAGAAGCGGGATGGATGATTGGCTTACAACGAAGGAAGCAGCCGAGTATCTGGGGATAAGCAAGATCGAGTTATATGAGACAATGGAATGTGGCGAGCTTTTTCCCAGCAAGAAGGTTGGCAGTATTTCAATCTTTACCAGGGATGATCTGGATTGCTACCGTGAGGCCCGCAAAAATGGGCAAATTATAAGCGAGCAGAAAAGCGGAATGGATAAATGGCTGAGTATGGAGGAAGCAGCCGCATATCTGGGGATAAAGAGGAGCGCGCTATATGATAACATCGGCCGTTGCCATCTTTCGCCGAGCAGAAAGGTTGGCAAGGTTTCACTTTTTACCCGGGAAGATTTGGATCCCTATAAAAAAAGCCTGCAAGAAAGGATGAGAGAAAATGGAAAAGATAAGAAGCGGGATGGATGAATTACTGACGACGAAGGAAGCTGCGGCGTATCCGGGGATAAATCGGCCCTGGTTTTACAGGAAATTATGGCGCGGTGATTTTTCTCCCAGCCTAAGGGTTGGCAGGTTTACATTTTATATCAGGGAGTATCTGGATAGATATTTAAGGGCAGGCAAAAGGAGGGGAAAAATGGAGAAGGCAAACATTGAACAGGAGCAAATGGACAACGCGGCGATGGAGAGCGGGACGGATAAATGGCTCTCAACCCAGGAGGCGGCTGAATATCTGCAAATGAGTCTTAGCGCGCTTTATCAACAAGTTAGCCGCGGCAATATTTATCGCAGAAAGAAGGTCGGCAGGGTTTCGCTTTTTATCCGCGAGGATCTGGATAGCTTCCGCGAGGCCAGACAGAAAGAGAGAGAAAAGAAAAAAGAGGGAACAAGGCTTTTCGTTACGGGAGATGCGGAATACTTTCTGGGAATGGACAGGGGGGAGCTCAGGCGCCTGCGTATAAGCGGAAAGGGACCGGATTTTTACTTTTACAATAATACTTATTTTTATAGCCAAAAGGATCTTGAGGCATACAAGATGACTTTGGGGGAAAAATGAGGGCCGGATTTTACCGCGTTTCCAGCGTGGCCAGGGCTTGTTATCTCTTCCTGGCGTCTTTCAGAAAGGGTCTAGTACCCCTCTGGCCCTGCGTGATTGGCTGCGAGCTGGCCATTCCAGAAGCGGAAATAGCTAAAGCGTTGCTTGAACTTGAGGGCGAGGGGCTATGCCACTTTGAGCCGGACGTTCCCCTGTTCTATCTTCCTGAATTTAAGGTCCAGCGCAAGGGTCTTGGGAAATTGCCGGCGGGAAAGGCGCTTGATATGGCCCTGGCCGCCCTCAAGAGGGTCGAGGATCAGGCACGGCTTGAGAGCAGTGAGCGGGAGCCTTTAATTATTAATAAATTAATTATTAATACTGCGCGCGCGGAAGAAGAAAAGATTAAGAAATTAATTAATACTTCTTCCTCTTACGCCACAAAAAACGCGGAACAGCAGGAGATTGCTTCCGCTCCGGTTTCTTCTTCCCCTGTTTCTTCTTCCCCTGAAGCGCTGGAGATAGACGGATCTGGCAAAGTAAATCAGCAAACCGGGCCCGATCCCTCTTCTTCCCCGAATATCACAGGCCAGGTAGCGGCTTGCCCTGAATCGGATCAAAGTACTGGCCAGGGCGTGGTTACCTTTTTGCCGCCAGGGATGGAAAGGCTTTCCAGCATGATCCTGGGCGTTGCGTCCAGCAGCCGGCCCTTGCCGGATGAGGAGGCCCCGTACATGAGAAACGGCAGGCCGGTAATATTTTTGAATTGCCGCGGCGAGGAGGAGACAATCAGCGAAAGCGCCGTCGCGTTCTGGAAGGAAACCTTTCCGGAAATGGATCTGGACAGGGAGCTTGCCGGGATCGCCGTCTGGCTCAGATCCAATTTCGCAAGCGATGTCAAGGGAGGGCCAATGCCAGGGCGGCTCAATATGGAAAAATACCTGGCCAATTGCATCAAGAAGGGAAAGCCGGTTGCAAAGAATCCAGGCAAAAAACGGAGCAGGGGCAATTGCCCCCCTGATGAAAAACTCGCCGAAATCTTCACCAGGGCAAACAAAATATCTGATAAGCCTCAGGCAAGGATTGCTTGAAGGGGGAGGGTTGGGAATGTTTTGGGGGGAACTTTTTTGAAAAAAAGTTTCCCCCCAAACCCCCTTCAAAAAACTTTTGGTTGGCTTGCGCCTCAACTGGTTACAAGCGGGGGAGTAAGTACCTGAAAGCGGGGAATATGCCATAAAGGGACGAAAGGAGGAAAGGATGAAAAAGACGAATCGGATCCTGTTTTCATGCGCGGCCTATTGCGCCTGGCAATGTCTGAAAGAGCGGAATGTGCTGACGGTTGAGGATGCCGGAAATGTGATCCAGAAAATGCTGCTGGAAAAGGGGGTTCAGGGCTTTTCACTTATTGAGATGCGGGAGGCATTTATCCAGGAAGTCTTGCGGATCCTGCTCAATGAGGCGAACGCCAATTTTGGCTATCCGCATACGGATGCCGCGATTGAAACAAGCCTGCTGCCCTTGTGGGTTCGGCAATTTGGCCATCTGGAAAGACCGCTTGAGCTGGTGGCCGCCTTTGACTCCTGGCTGCGTGAGTATTCGCATTTTCCGCCGGTCA
>CAYNKM010000306.1:0-2750 GCA_964397795.1 uncultured Desulfovibrio sp.
CTCCGTTGGTGTTGTTCAGTGCATAAAAGCACCCCCGCATTAATGGCATTAAAAAAAAGGCTTCATAAAACAGCAATTAAGGCTATGGCCTTTGTGGGAGTCCGTGGCGACGAAAGCTATAGCCGATCTTTTTATGAAGATGCGTCAGATGGCGTTAAAAATGCCTCCCAATTGAATCTGATGCCCATTCTGGATTGGGGAGCTCATGAATTGTGGCTTTACATTTTTGCAAACAAACTGACTGTAAATAATGCGTATAAAAAAGGCATAGCGCGGGTAGGGTGTATTGCATGTCCTGATTCAGCAGTCAGATATATGTGGTTTGCAAAAAATGTTTATCCCTATTTAATGAAAAAATATGAAGATATTATTATTAAAACGTCAAATAAAATTTTTATAAATGATGACGAGAAAGACGAATTTATAGGAACAGTAGATTGGGGTGCAAGAAAGAGCGGAATCGTTCTGAAGGAAAATATCTCAAATCCAATTCAAATAAATACGAACTTAACCACTACCTTTAAATGCCAATATTTCCAGGAATATCAATTAAAAGAATGGCTAAAAACTATTGGAAAAATTATATATGATAAAGAAAATGATGAATATTTCATTAAAATTTCATCAACAATGGAAAATAATATTCAAATATATTATAAAGTGACATCTTCAAAATCAAATATCGTTATTTCTTTTTATTTTAATACAGAGCATGAAAAAACTACCATTTTACCAATACTTCTTGCCATGTTACATAAACTCCAATCATGCGTTGCTTGTCAAACATGCGAAGCCCAGTGCATTTTCGGAGCTATCAAGTTTATAAATGGTAAAATTAACATAGATGAAAATCTATGTACCCATTGTCATAACTGCTACCTTATAGATTACGGATGTTTGAGGTTCAAATCAATGTATAAGTCTGATAATGATCAAAATAAAATGAGCGGCATCAATAAATACAATCATTTTGGCATCCGTGAAGAATGGGTTCTCGCACTCATAGAACTTGGCGATAATTTTTTTCCGTGGCATCTTAAGCATCCACTAGGAAATAAAATGGTGCAGGCTGCAAGCGCATGGTTTCAGCAAGCAATGCTAATCGAACCTAAAACAAGAAAAATCACATTATTATCAAAGATTTTTAAAGAAAAAGGTGTAACAAATTCACTAGGTTGGGACCTGTTATGGTTGTCTCTGGCAAATAATGCGATACTTATAAAATGGTTCATAACTGAAACAGAAATTGATCGTTATTACTCAATTGAACAATTAATTAATAAATTAACAGACAATTATCCAACCTTGGGAGGCTCCACAAAAAAGGATGGACTAACGTCTTTGAAAGAATGTATCTCTCGTTCCCCTTTAGGCAAAGATAATGGCGTTGCTGTCTGCGAGTTTAGCGGGAAAATTTTTAAAGGTATTATACGCAAAACCAGGGCGCCTAACCAATTGGCAATATTATATGGTCTTTATCTGATCGCCAAATTATCTGGCCGCAATAGCTTCACAGTACGCGAAATGCTAACTGCCGATATTGATTCAAAATTTATTTCTCCCATAGTCGCTTTTGGCATTGCTCCCGACACCTTTAAACGTGAATGCGAAGGGCTGCGAACCCGGTATCCTGACTACATTTCCACAACATTTACCCATGGGAATGACGGCATTGATGTCTATCCGGAAAAATATGATTTGGAAGATATCGTCAATTTGGCGATGGAGGAATCCCAATGAGACATTATTCCGACTATTTCCACGTCGATGAAAAATATCGTCCAAATATGACCCGCGAGGATATAAATCAGACCAAAGAGCGATGGCTGGACTTTTATCCGCATAAGGAATTTGAGGGCATCTGCAATACTCTTATATCCGTTTTAGATAGAGGAGATAAATCAGTATGGATAACAGGTAATTATGGAACCGGCAAATCGCATGCATCACTGGTTGTCCAAAAACTGTTTATGGATGACGAGGAAAGAGTGCGGCGTTGGTTTGACATATATTCAAACAGCGGCCTTACTGATAGGGAAAGTTTGGAAAAGAAACTGTTTGAATGCAGAACAGCCGGCACACTGGTGGTTTACGATTTTAACGCATCCGGAGTTGGCGCAAACTCCGGCTTACTGGTTCGGCTGGAAAAAGGAATTATAGCCGCCTTGAAAGAATGCGGGATGAGCATTCCTGCAATGTCCAATCAGGATAAATTGATCGACCGGGTGCGGCGTGAAGGTGATAATTTTTTTAATACCAGAAATGGCATACTTGATCAGCTATCCTACCTGAATAAGAATATTGCAAATGTGGATCAGTTAATTGAGGCGCTGAATAACAATGCCATCTCTTCCATATTATTGAATGAAGTGGAAACTGTGCTTCAAAAAGATTCCATATACCTTGATTTCGATGTTCCAATGTTTCGAAAGTGGGTAAAAAGTATTTTGGAGGCAAATAAGCTTCGCAGCATTGTATATCTTTTTGATGAATTTCATCCGTTTATAGAAGCAAATTCCGCCCAGCTAAAGACATTTGAAGACGTTACGGAAACTCCCGATATAAACCGATTCTTTCTGGTTCCTGTAACTCATATGGATATCCAGCAATATTGGGCAGAAGGCTCTGAAAGCGCCAAAAAAGCCAATGACCGCTTTTACTTCCGTAAATTGCAGATGCCCAACGATACTGCTTTTCGTTTGGCGAAACATGCAATGGTTGATGTGTCTGACCCAGAGATTGCTGGGGAA
>CAYNKM010000307.1:0-2748 GCA_964397795.1 uncultured Desulfovibrio sp.
GATTCAGCCCCTGCCTGGGCTGATATGCTGGAGAGAAACAAAAAGGATCCGATCTTTCAGCCGCAAAGATATTTTAATAAGCAGACCAGCTGGGAAAAATTCCGGAATGAAATCCAGAATCTGGATTCTCTTGCCCAGTTGAACAAGGTAAACACCTTTTTCAATCGCTTTCCATATATAACCGATATTAAAAACTGGGGTCAAAAGGATTACTGGGCCGCTCCCGGCCAGTTCCTTAAAAAATCTGGCGATTGTGAAGATTATGCGATCATCAAATATTTTACCCTGAGGGAATTGGGTTTTCCCGCCGAGTCCATGCGCATAGTTGTCGTCCAGGACACTATCCTCAATGACGGCCACGCCATCCTCGCTGTCAAGATAAACGGGAAAATCTATATTCTCGATAATCAGAGCCGAGTGGTTCTGCCCCAGGAACAAATTAAAAATTATATTCCCCAGTTTTCAGTAAATGAATTGGGAAGATGGAATCAGCTTGTGCCGTCAGGCGCGAAAAAATAGTCAAGGAGGGAGGGCATGGAAACAACTCAAACCACAGGTGCCAGACGGGAGGGCATCAGCCCCGGCGCCGTTATTGGCGTGGGTTTGCTTTTATTTATCGGAATAGCCATTGTTGCCGCTTTTATTTGCTCAAACCGGCTTGAAAATGTGACAAATTCAATTTTGAGCAGGCAAAGGGAGTTACAGCAGGTTGTTCTTGATAAATCCATGGATTCCATACGTGTCTGGCGCCAGGAATTAACCAATCAGGCCAAATTTATCAGTTCTTCCGAAATGTTCCGCCTTTTTATCACGGACGCCAAAAATCTTTCTCCGGAAGAAATGAAGGAGCTTGCCGCCCCTGACGCCCTGCACAGCCAGAATGAATCTGTACGCGTCATGGCGGAACAAAGAGCCTACCTGCAGGATTTACTGGGCAATTTTGTCAAGCGTCGCGCCTGGACTGAAGCAAGGATTACAGCCCCCAGCGGTGAGGATCTTGTCGCCCCGGATTACGCCATTCCCCTGACTCACAATCAGACTGATCTCATCAGGGAAGCCGTGCAAAGCGGTACGCAGACTTTTGGACCAATCCGCTCCGGAGAGGATGGCCTGGTCATGGATATGGCGGATCCCCTTTTTGACGTTCTGGGAACGGGAGAGTCAAAATGCGTGGCGGCACTCCTTTTAAGCGTGCCCATGAGCCAGCCGCTCCTTACTTTTCTCTCCAATCCCGGCCAGCAGAGAGATGTTATTTCCGCAAGATTGGTTGTTCCCGACGCGGATGGCGACGATGTCGTTTACCTGAATGGCACCCAGCCTGTTCTCCATCCCCTGTTAGCAAAGGAACCTTTGGGATCTCTCGCCTTTCAGGAGAGGAGGGGTTTAACCAGCCCGGAATCCGTATATTCCCTCGGAGCGGAACTTGCGCTGCTCAAATGGCAAATAGTGGTTGAAACTCCCGCCGCGATTCTGGCCAGCAGAATAGATTCCCAGCGCTGGCAGATTTACTCCCTCGGCGCGGTTATCAGCGTAGGCATCGCACTGCTTGGCGCCCTCATCTGGGCTAATATCACAGGCAGAAAGCGGAAGCAAAGGGTAGCGCATCTTGAACGCCTGAACGAGACAATCCGCCAGCAGAAACTTTTACTGGATGGAATAAACTCGTCTCTTGATATTGGACTCCTTCTTGTTGATGACAACGGTATTATCAAGGTGGCAAACCAGGCTTTTATCAAAAATATAATCCAGTCTGACAAGGATCCGGATCAAACAGCCCTAATCGCCGCGCTTCCGGCAGATCCCGCAATCAAGCTCGGATCGGCCATGACCAAAGTCGCAAGGGAAAACAGGGAAGCGAATATTGAAGTTGACATTCCCGACAAGAATGGAAAAAGCCGTTTGTTCAGGGTGTCCCTCTTTCCCTATATGGCCAGGGAAGGCGAAAACTGTTCGTCTGGCAAGGGCTGCGTTGGCGTTTTCAAGGATATAACCGAATTTCGCCAGCGGGCGAAGGTACAGGAACAGAGACAGAAAGCCCTGCTTGAAGCCATGGACAAGGCTATTGAAAGCGTCGATCCCAATCTTGTCGGCGATTCCGGCAAGATGGCCCGCATTGGCGCGCTTCTCGGCAGGGAGCTGAATATGACGCCGGAAGAGCAGGAAACAATCCAGATTGCAGCCCTTCTTTCCCAGATTGGCAAGCTCTTCGTGCCCCGTGAGCTCCTTCAGAAAACAGGCAAACTTACCGATGAGGAACGCCGCGAAGTCGCCAGGGCCCCCGAACACGCCGATCGCATTCTCAAGGATTTGCATTTTGACTTGCCCGTCCGTGAGACCATAAGGGAACTGAATGAAAAGATGGATGGATCAGGTCCATTCGGGATGAAGGGAAGCGAAATCAGCAAATGCGGTCAGGTGCTTGCCCTTGCCAATGCCTTTATAGGCATGACAAATTTCCGCGCCTGGAAAACAACCCGCCCCGATACTCCCGCGGAAGCCATTGAAAAACTGGGCAAGAGCCAGGACAAATTTGGCATTGACGTAATCAGGGCGCTACAGAATCTGGATATAAAAAATATTATGGATGCCCTTTCCGGCAAACAGATCTTTGGAAAAATTTAACTCTCTGTTAAAATTGTCTGTTGATAACAAAGAAGACTTTAACATATTATAAAATACAATTTTTTCAATAAGTTATATAAAATAAATAAAGTTTTTTGAAAAAGGGGGTCTGGGGGACTGCGTAGC
>CAYNKM010000308.1:0-2739 GCA_964397795.1 uncultured Desulfovibrio sp.
ATTTCGCCTTTCGGCTTAATTGGTCAGAAAAGGAAGCCAGCATAAGACGATTTTCACTTGCGGAGAGGGCGTTTTTTTTGATTAAATTATTGAGCAGGGGAGCGAGGATTTCCTGTCTGGGATGGAGATAATAAAATTCCATTTCCCGGATATAGTGCGGCAGGTTTTTATTTAATTCCAGGGCCGGACAGGGGAGGGCGAACAGAAGGAATGAAAATGTCGCAAAAAGCAAGGTTTTAATCATGTCAGTCAAAGTCCGCAAGCAGGGCTTCAAGGTTCATTTTGGGCAAGGCGTCATCCTTGAGCCTGTTTTTAAGCCTGTATCTGGCTTCCTGCAGGCTGGGAGATGAAATTCCCGTAGCGATGGAGTTATGGGCTTCCAGAAAAGCGGCAAGAAGATCACACAGTTTGATTAAATGTCCATCCCTGGGATCGAATTCTTCCCTGTCCATTTTATTCAGATCTTCATAATTTTCAATTTTCCGCACCTTTCCTTCAATGAGGCAGGATTCCTGAAATTCAGAACCTGTCTCAAGTCCCAGAAAGTATGAGATGCGGTTTGCCAAGGGGGTAAATCCCGCTTTTCTCAATGGGTTCTGAATTCTTCTTTCAAGCTCTTTTTCCTCATATTCCTTTATAATGGCTGATAAACCCGGAATTGAGCTTTTAACCGGGGAGATAATATCGCGGGTGAGAAGTTCCGGAAAATCATGAAACAGGCCGGTGAAGAAATTGTTGTTCGCGCGGGTGGGCGAATGGTTCAGGCTTATGCTGAAAAGATAGGCCAGGGAAGCGACAATGAAAACATGTCCCAGAACCGAAGTTGCCGGAACACGGGGAACCTGTGTCCAGCGAATTTGAAAGCGAAGCTGGCCGCATAAATTGGCAAATTTCCCCAGCGCGGAATTTTGATCCCTGATTTGGGCAAAACCGGGCAAATCGCAATATTTATCCAGATCCCTGTTAAACGAGTTGCTTATATTGTCCATTTCCTCGTCAAAAGGATTGAGGGGCTTGATTAATTTAAATTCCCACTGAGACGCGTAGAGATGGGCCGCGGATAAAATTCGATGAGCAGGATCCCGATCATCGGAGCTTATGGAATGCCACAGTTTCATTCTCTCCCAGAAAGGGCCGAGAGGCTGTAGGGTCGGCTCCAGCCTCTGCAGGACATATTCTGTAAGCTTTTGATAATGATCTGGATTTTCCTTGATTTTGTAAAATACAGGGGGTTTTATGTCGGTTATGACAAGTCTGTACAAATATTCAAAGAGCGCTCCCTCTATCACGCGGGTATAAAGTTCCCTCGCCTGCCTATCAGATAATTGTCTTGCCTGTTCAAAGACCAGTGGAAAGGCGACGAGCATTTTATGTCCCTGTTTATCAATTTCCGATAACTCAACGGGACGTAACTTGTCATTCCAGCGCCAGATACAGGAGCCTGAAAAAAGAAGCTGCAAGAGGTTTTTTCGGATCACTTTTTCTTTATGAAATTCCAGTTTTTATGATTAATTATAAATTCAGGTTAAAACTTTGTAAATTGTTATTATTAATATCCATGTAATAAATTGGTCATGAAGAACCATATTCACATTGGGATAAAATAGTCCATATAACATATGCTCTGGAATATGGCTTTTTATTGTGTTATTGTGCAAGCAGGGTAATTAATCAATCAGGTTTTTGTATTTGTGAGAAAAAATGGATAAAACTAACTTATTAAATGAAAGATTGAGGCAGATCATTCTTAAAAAGACCCGAGAGACCGGAGTTTATGAAACGCCTGTGCAAGATTTTTTTCTGGTCAGGAGGAATGAAAGCGATGTCTGTCTGCACAGTTTTGAAAGACCATTGATAGGTCTGGTTATTCGCGGCGAAAAACATTCTTCTATCGGAGGTCAGGATTTTATTTATAATGACAATCAGACCATGATAGCCGGAATTGACCTACCTGTGTCTTCCTATGTTGTAAATGCCGATAAGGATAATCCTTTTTTGTTTCTTATGGCATATCTGGACAAGCGGATTCTTGCCGACCTCTGCATGGAAATGAATCTGGCTGAATCAGGCACGAAAGATCTGGACTCTTCCGTATCCATTCATAACGCCAATGAGGATATTCTGGAAATTTTTGACCGCCTTCTGGATGTATGCGACAAGCCTGAACAGGCAAAGATCCGCGGTAAAATGCTCATGCGGGAATTGCATTATCTTCTTCTGCTTGGTCCACATCAGGATTTTTTGAGAAGTCTTTATATGCCTGGAAAAAACAGTAACAATATTGTGGAAGTGATCAGCTGGCTCAGGGCCAATTATAAAATGCCGATGCAGATTGAGCATCTGGCAAGGATCTGCGGCATGTCCCTGACCAGTCTGCACAGGCATTTCAAGACCCTGACAGGATTAAGTCCTCTACAATATCAAAAACAGCTGCGCCTATATGAAGCGCAAAAGATAATGCTTGTTGACAATGAGCCAGCGTCCTATGCCGCTTATGAAGTAGGCTATGAAAGCGTGACCCAGTTTAACAGGGAATACAAGAAATTTTTTGGCGAACCACCATTCAGGGATATTCAGAAACGGCGAATGATACTCAATCCCGGCGGGTAATGCGAGGCGTCAATAAAATATTATATTTAAGCAATCCCGTTTACAAGACCTGAAACTTCATAGAACTCTTGTTGTATCAGAAACGCGCCGGCCATGGAAAGACGGGAAGGGAATCTTTCATAACCAGCG
>CAYNKM010000309.1:0-2722 GCA_964397795.1 uncultured Desulfovibrio sp.
TTTCTCATGGGGCTATGCACCACATACGGCCTGTCGATGAAAGTCTACGCACAGAAAATCGTCATCTTCGACCGTGAAAAGTATAAAAAGAAACCCGCCGTCATGACGCTGACCGCCTCAGACCTTGAATCGTGGAGCTGGAGCAGCAACATCGCAGGAACCTACACAGGCGGCGAGTTCACCTACACAGACCCAAGGACAGAGACCGAAATCATCGCCAAGGTCGGCGGCGGCTCTCGCATCCTCAAGGACAGCGGAAAGGCTGATAGCACAGCCGATGCCGAGCGCAAAATCAGGGCATCCGTGGACAACGCAAACCACGGCTCCACAAAGATGTCCATTGTTATACTTGGAAACGCTCGTCTCTATGCAGGCCAGTGCATAGCCATCGCCGGACTTGGCAGAATGAGCGGGAAATATTACATCGACAAGGTCACCCACACAATCGGAAACGGCTACACAATGAGCCTCGAACTGTCCCTCGTGTAGAAAGGAGAACCGCATGGAAAATGACATCATCCGCATCGGAAAGGTCTCCGATGTGGACTATGAAAAAGGTCTCATCCGTGTCGCCTACCTCGACCGGGATAACAATGTGACCGCACCAATGCCGATGCTCTCTGATAAATACTTCATGCCGGAGGTCGGAGACCAAGTCATCGCCTTGCACCTTTCCAATGGCACAGAGGCCGGTCTCGTCCTCGGTCGATACTACACCGAGAAGAACCTCCCAAAAGAAAGCGGGAAAGGCGTATTCTTTATGACCCTCGACCGTTCCGGCGTGTCATTCATAAAGTGCGCCGATGGAACCGTCACAATCAAAGGCAGCAAGATCGCGTTCAATGGCGACATCGCCGTAACAGGGAGCATCGCCGCCAGTGGGAATATAACTGCTGGCGGGAGCATTACCGCCTCCGGCGATGTGATTGCAGGCGGCGTGTCACTGAAGAACCACACGCACACTGGCGTTCACGGCGAAACCAGCGGCCCGCACTAAGGAGGCATCACATGAGCATCAACAAACGCAACCAAGAGGGGTATCAAGACCCGACCGCCTATGAAGCACTCACCTCTGTCCGCAAAGAGGAGATAGCGGTCAAGGCGTTTCGTCCCCTCGTTTTTATCTGTTCCCCATACGCAGGGGACATCGAGGTGAACAAGAGAGCGGCCCGGATGTATAGCCGCTTCGCTGTGGAGCGCGGGTGCATACCAATCACGCCACATCTGCTCTATCCGCAGTTCCTCGATGACAATGACCCCATCGACCGCAAACTCGGCATCCGCTTCGGCGAGGTGCTGATGGGCAAGTGCGCCGAGGTCCGGGTGTTCGGCTCCCGGCTTTCGGAGGGCATGAGAAGCGAGGTCGCCAGAGCAAAGCGCAAAGGCTACCCGCTCCGCTATTTCACAGAGGAATGCGAGGAGGTGGGCGAATGTCTGTAGTCGGAACGCTGGGGAGCAAAATCGTCTTTGAAGTAAGCGACAGAAAAGCCCTCCTGCTTCAGAACATGAGCAGAGACAGCAAAGGTCGATGGACTACCCACGCCACACTGGGGAGGAAACCGAAGTCAGAGTTCCTCGGCCCAGACCTTCAGAGCGTGAACATTTCCATCTACCTCTCCTCCAACCTCGGAGTACGACCCCGCTCCGTGCTGGATGCCATCGCCGCTATGGTTGAGAGCGGCACGGCAGAATACCTCATCATCGGAAGCCGCCCGGTCGGGAAAAACCGCTTCAAGCTGGTTTCTGCCAGCGAGACATGGGACAAAATCTACTCCCACGGCGAACTCGCAAAGGCGAAAGTTTCCATAACACTGGAGGAATACACATGAGCAGCCCTTATAACTTTTATCTGGAGTTCACCTTCACCGACAACCGGGTGGAGGAACTCGACCGCAGGCTCACGCTTCTCATGACGACCCGTGTCGGCACCATGCCGATGGAGCGAGAGTTCGGCATGACGCAGAACTTCCTCGACTGCCCATCGGAGGCGGCAAAAGCTATGTTCACGGCCGAACTGACCGAAAAGGTCGCCATATTCATCCCGGAGGTTCGGGTCGCCTCCGTGGAATGGATAGCGGGAGAAGCCGGGTCAATAATCCCAAAGGTGGTGATAGCAGATGGATAACATCGAAGCAATCAAAAACACACCAGAAATCAGCTTCATCGACAACAAGACCATCGAGCAAGTGCAGTCGGAGATGGTCGCAGACTTTGAGGCGTTCATGAGCGCCGCAGAGGGAAAAGATGTACGGCTGGAGAGGTCAAGCGTCCATCGGATGATACTCAACGCCGCCGCCGTTCAGATTTTCCAGGCCCTGCAGTACATCGACAGAGCCGGGAAGCAGAACCTCCTCAAGTACAGCTATGCCGAGTTTCTGGACAATCTCGCACTGTTCAAAGGAGAGACCCGGAGGCAGGCAACAGCAGCGGTAGCTACGCTCCGCTTCACGCTCTCCGCAGTCAGAGGCGTGGCAACCGGGATACCAAAGGGGACGCGGGTCTCCACAGCGGACGGCGTATACTTCGCAACCGACAGATACGCCGAAATCCCGGCAGGCTCCACTACGGTCGATGTGACCGCTACTTGCACAGAGACAGGGAAAGACGGAAACGGAATCGCCATCGGAGAGGTCAGTACCATAGTCGACCCCGTCCCCTATGTCGCCTCTGCGACCAACACAAGCGCATCCAGCGGAGGCGCCGACATCGAAAGCGATGAAGC
>CAYNKM010000310.1:0-2704 GCA_964397795.1 uncultured Desulfovibrio sp.
CTGTAAAAGTAAGTCTTCTGTTTGAACAAATTTCATGCTTTGAGCTATACGACAGGCGCTTGTCAGATATCAGATTAACATCCACCCTGGCCCTGCAAACAAGCGGCCGTTTGCCCCCGGAAGAATAAAATACCTTGCCAGTGCGTCCTTTTTCATTCAGGCAAAGACATTCCCTTACTATTCGCTTTCCATCCGGGTTGGGCACGGTTCTCGTCCAGCAACCGGCCATAAAACTTAAATCCCTGTTTTTGGAAGCGCCTTTTGGAATTTTCAGTTTTGAGCCGGCTGCCACCTTTGGCTTTTCCGGTTTTTCTCCAGCTTTCTCCGGCTTCACTTCATCTGGCGCGGGGAAAGTCAGAATATCTTCCATACTTTGAGATTTCTCGGCAGTAGTTTGCCCGGGTTTAATCCCTGCTTTTTCGACCAAAGGCTCATCCAGATTATATGCGAAAATTTCTTCAAGGCTTACTTCCGTATTTTGGTCGCTGGTATCCGCCGAGCCTTTTTCCGGTTCAATAAACTTAAAGGACAGCGTCGGTTCTTCTTTATCCAGTTTCACTTTTTCACCCTTATACCTGCCCTCCAGGATTATGCCATTGCTGGTAATGGTAAGTCCTCCCGCTGTTTTATACAAGCCGTCCTTAAGAACCTCCACAATTGTGTCCTTATTTCCATCAATGTTGACAATAACATCACCCTTTTTAAGGGATTGATCCTGTTCGGGAGCAATGGATTTTATGGCATTTATTTCAGCATAAGTCCGTTCAGATAAAAAAAGAAGGAATAAAAGCGGTATTAGCAAAGGAAAAAAGTTTTTCACAGAATTTACTCCATAAAACTGGATCCAGCTTTCAGCTTTTGGAAGCAATATGGATATTTCGCTTCTTTTAAATAGCGATAAACGCTATCTGGAAAAACGAATAATACAGGCTTTTTATAAATAGCCCAGATCATCCTTGTTTTCAGCTATTTTTTCCAGTCTTTTCTTTTGGGCGCGGCTTATGATTTCCTTTGATTTGGCGAGTCTTTTTCCAGACATCAATTTTTGATCTGCAGGATATTTACAGAGCTTCTTATATTCTTCAACTGTAATATCATGGGTGGCCAGATGTGTGGCGGTAAGACTTTGACGTTTTTCTCCACATAGACAGCAAACTACATAATCATCGGAAATCGCCGAAGCCGGAGGCACTTTAATATCTTTACGAGAAAATTTCCTGCGGGGGGCTTCCTCAATCACCTCTTCAACAGGTTCTGTTTCCACCGTCACAACTTCTGCTGTGGAAGGCTGAGACGCCATTTCTCCGATTCGGCGTTCAATTTGCAAATTTATCATTTTTGCCTTTTCATATTGCTCCATGATAAATTCAATCGGATGATCAGAATAACGGTTACAGATGGCATTAAATATGTCCTTGTCTTCAAGAGCCATTTTGCTTCTCCAGATTAATAAATTATAAAATTTTGCAAGCAATATTTGAATAATTAATTTTTTTAATTATTGCAATACTTATTAAAAAGATAAAGATGTCCTGATCAAATAATATCTTATATAGGAGAAAGACAGCCCAAAATTGTTCTCTCCCACCTGATTCGGATTATATAGTATAAAAACGATTCAGTTTTTAATTGTCCCTCCGGTTTCATATATAAGAATCTCGCCTTTAAATTACGCTTTTGGCTTTATCATAATCATATAAATATAAGACATATTATTATTTGTCCTGTTTCTAAAATATCAGGCTCTAATTTATAATTACCAAATATTGACTTCCAACAATCCCCCATTCAAGGATAGTCCATATATAAATAATAAACATGGGCCATTCAAAAAGGCAATAATCTCCTCTTTAAGGCTTTTATCAAAATTCCGCTTATATTGCGCATCCGCAAGAGCGGACTGGCTTTAAATTTTTACAAATTTGAAAGAGATCATTTCACCGCTTAATGCGCAAGTGAATTGCGCTTGCCGTTACCTTGCTTATACGTTATGCTTGCGCAAATATCTGGTCAGAACTTGTAGTCGGATACTTTTTCCGGGCAGAATACGGATATTCTGGTTTATACCGCGACCGTTCAGGGATTTCTGACACGGGTAGCGCAGGAATACCTTAAATTTTTTACACAGGGGCTATCATGTATCGCAATGCAAAGAATGTTGGTTATTATATGATAGGCGCAGGATCTCTTTCACAGTTTCCCGATCTCCTGCTGGATAGACGCAATTCCATGCCGGACGCTCCCGCCGTATGGTTTATAGACAAGCGCTTTGAAGGCACAAACCTTGTAGAGCAGCTGCTTATAGAGGAATGGGATGGGCGTATCTTTGTTGATACGACAAATGAGCCTACCTGTGAAAGTGTGGACAAGTATGCCGAATTAACCAAGCATTTCCTGAATGGCAGAAAACCCTGCGCCCTTATTGCCGTGGGCGGCGGTTCCACAATGGATACCTGCAAATGCGTGGGCAACCTGCTGACCAATCCCGGCAAGGCCGCCGATTATCAGGGATGGGATCTGGTAAAAAATCCCGCTCCCTATAAAATAGCAATCCCGACCCTCTCCGGCACAGGCTCGGAAAGTTCCCGTACCGGAATCATGACCAACAAGGAGAAACAGATTAAGCTGGGCATGAACAGCGATTATTCAATGTTCGATCAGGTGCTCCTCGATCCCCTGCTGACCAAATCTGTTCCCCGCGATC
>CAYNKM010000311.1:0-2703 GCA_964397795.1 uncultured Desulfovibrio sp.
TAGCCTTCTCTCCAGTCAGTCCGAAAAGAGCGGCAAATACTGTGATTTCGCTTTTATCCATTGTGTTTGAATTAGATGTGAGTTTCTGTTCGTTAATAGTTGTAGAGGGTAGTGTAGGTGCCACCAATTCGTAAATCGCTCTGATTTGAGCCATATCCTTTGTGCCCTTCAAAGCTGCCTGAATCTTGTCCTTGATAGCTTTCGGAGTTTCAATGATATGCTCGGAATCCACGAATCCTTTCTCAATGGCTTGTGCAGCTGTCAGGAATGTTCCGTCTTCACCTTCTTTGCCGTTCATTATGCTTTCTACCTCCTCTTCGGAGAGACCAAAACGCTTGACATAAATGGTTTTAAGCTGCTGAGTAAATGCTTCCGTAGCCTGATTGTATTCTTTATCCCCATTACAATCACAGAAAGGATTATGTATCATCAGGAGAGCGTAATCCTTCATAAACAGCTCATCTCCGGCAGCCCAAATTATCGAGCCCATTGAAGCTGCTAAAGCATCATTGATACATTCAGTAGGGATCTTGCAATCCAAAATCTTAGAGAATACGCTCATCCCCTCGATGACACTGCCACCAACAGAATTGATATGGATGCGTATTTTGCTGGGATTGACATAATTGACGAGATAATCAAATTCCCAAATAAAATCTTGAACACTCCAGTAATCGACATCGGTATAGTAGCAAATATCGGCAGGAGACCCAGTACAATAAGCACCTTTGATAAACTTAAATTCTTTGCTTTTTGCCATTGTTACTCAATTTCTTAGTAATAGTTGGCAACAAAAAAGCCCCTGTCTTCGACAGAGGCTAAATACTATTGAGGCAATGACTTATGATTCACTGGGTCTTTTTAAATACTCAGTTGCCTGATCATATGTTTTGGGATGTTCCAAATTTGTGTGATTATCCGGATTGACCCCTTCAATAGATGGGTCTTGGTCTGCATGATTTGTAAAGGGAGGGCAGACGAACTTTTTGTAGATTTTGTTACGTGTTACCCAGATATTTTTTTGTTTAAACCAAACCTCGTATGTCATCCAACAGGGTTGAAGCCCATGATCAAAACTTTCCATTGGATCTATATATTCTAATTGACAGCGTTCCTGAAGGCAAGGATATTTACTTATATTTTCTTGAATGGTCTGATGAATCCTTTCTGCAACATAATACACATCCATATCATGGCCATCTTCATGTACATTAAGACTGTTAAGAATAAATCGTATTCTCAATTCTGACCGCCCTTCATTAATTCTTGACTGTTGTACCAGATAATGCCAGTTGATAAAATGAACAAATGCTGCCGGAAATCCTAAAGTCTCTTCCTTATTTCCGCTGGGCGAGATAATTCGTTCATATTGCCCATCATCAATTTGAACAGTTCTGAATATTTTGGGACTATCCTCAACTCCATACTCCCATGTTACAGATCGTAGGATTTCTTTCATAGCTTTAAGCACATCCATTGGACCATTTGATTCGATTTGGATGGGATTCGGGGTCTGTTCTTTATCTGACGATGTGGAAGGCGAGGCTAAAGAGTTGTTTTTATTCCCGCTGATTACATTATTATTTTTCTTATCTACGATCATATTTCAAGTTTTATTGATAATAGAGATTAAGTCTTTTTCGTAAGGAATACACTATCAAAGAGATAGAGCTTCATCATCTTCCTCATAAAGCTGTCTGTGAAGGGATCAAGATAACTGGAGTGTCCCATAAATTGTCTCTGGATGTACGCTTTAGGTTTTCGTCCATTCCAGCCACTTCCATATGTTCCTTGCCCTTCGTTATGATATCTGGCATAACAGATGCTATGTTTTTTGTGATGTGAAGAATTTGCATGTACGACATCCGTAAAAATTCTTGTCGTTCCGGGTGGCGTATTTTCTTTAAATTTCAAAGAGTTATATAAATCCCCATATTCTTTCAGGATTCTATTTCCAGTACCTCTTGATGCACGCTTTTTTAGCGTAAATGTTGATAGAGGTGTCCAACTCTGAGCACCCCTGTTATAGAACTGTTTATATTTAAATGAATTTTGAAATACCTTTAAAGCTCTTCGACCTGCTACAATTCGGAAATTTTCTGCTTGGATTCCAAGAGCGTACAATGAAATCTGTATTTGACGAATCCATTGCTTGGATCCGTTAAGAATAGTAGCAGGAGCTTTCTGGTTAATGTTTGACCCCCATAAATTTTTTGAGGAGGTCTTACGTAACACCCCCTTAGAGTCAAGAAAATATGCACGGCCCCAATTATAGTTTGCTTTGGCACCACCTTTCAGGGACATTGGTTTTGCCCATGGCTCCAGATGCCCCTGCCTTCCGGTAAATTTTGTTCCGCTGCTAAAATACTTGCTATATTTCTTCGGAAATATTGCCCTGTTAGTTGTTATCCCTAACTGGCTTCTGACCCATTGCTGATACAATCGCTCCCTATGAGAGCCAAGAAGTTGTCCTTCATAGAAGTGTTTTCCGAATTGGGTTGTAACTTTACTTGGATCAAATGCCTTACGAGCCATAATATTTCTCTTTGAGTCGAGTTACAAAACCATTCAACATATCATTATCGGCTTCCTTCACTGAAAAATAACTGTGGGAAGGGCTAAAAATCCTACCACATTTTGCCAGAGATTCACTGTAAACATCACTAAGCTGAGCAGGTTTGTGTAGATCTTTTGCGGATCCTT
>CAYNKM010000312.1:0-2685 GCA_964397795.1 uncultured Desulfovibrio sp.
TCAAAAGGTTCTTTATCGATGATGACAGAGCGATCAATGCCATCTTCTTGTAAACTTTTGAAAATACCCATATATTAATAAATATCGCGTTTTAATTTTTTAAGGATCAAACGAGGTAATCATGGCAAATTTTAAAGAAGTTGATCTGGGTTCCTTTGCTGAAATTGGAAATTTGAAAGAAAATGAAATCCTTCCCAGGGGAAAAGTTTTTTTGAGAGACAAGCTGGGGTTGACAAGCAGTGAAATTTCAATAAACAGCGCGGCTCCTGGAACCAAAGCTCCCTACGGCCACAGACACAAGCAAAATGAGGAGATTTACATCTTTTTAAAAGGCATGGGAATCATGAGTATCGACGGGCATGAATTTGATGTCAGGGAAGGCTCATGCGTCGTGGTTAAGCCGGAAGGATGCCGCTATCTCGAAAATACGGGTACGACAAATCTGGACTATATCTGCATTCAGGCCAAGGAAGATTCCCTTGAGCAATCACTGTTTGATGACGGCGATATTTGCGAGCCGACCAGGAAATAAATTGCCCTGTTTCGGGATAATGATTTTTTTGTCGCTTGCTAAAAATATCATTCAAGTATAATAATATTGCCGGATAAAAGCGTATTAATTTTTATTATCCCAATCGTCTGCCTGAAAGGAGAGCAATATTTATGGCTTATATGATTTATATCGCCGATGTCTATTGTCCCTGGTGCTATGGTTTTGCGCCAATAATGCGGCGTCTTGCCGCCATGCATCCGGAATTGCCAGTAAAGGTGATTGGAGGAAATCTTATTTCCCAGCCCGTAAAGCTGGCGGAGGATGCGGCTTCCCAACCGGGTCTGACAGATTTTTGGCGTCAGGTGGAGCATAAAACCGGAAGGAGTCTGGAAGGAGCGATAAAGGCTGTGGAGACCGGCGCGGATGTGCGTCTTTATTCTCCTGGGGCGGATGAAATACTTGTGGCTCTGGATGAACTGGCTCCCGGTCATGAGCTGGAGCAGATTATTGAACTCGAAGACATGTTTTATGAACAGGGACTTGATTTGTTTACAGATGAAAGTCTGGGAAAAATCGCGGCCAGATGGAAAATAAATCCTTCCGCCTTAAATCGTGTCCTGGATGAACAGGCCACGCTTCAGGCCACCGAACAGAGGCTTCAGGAAGCTTCCGAGCTTTTGGGAGAAGTCACGTCCTATCCGACCATTATTCTGGTCAATAATGGCCAATATGCAAGAGTGAGCAGCGGCTATGTTCACTATGAAACAGTGCTGGCCCGCCTGAACGACGTAATGAAGGAACTGGGAGTGGAAGTAAGACCGGCCAGTCTTATGTCCCTATATAGAAGCAACTCACTGCATCCGTCCAAAAAATAATTCTGTCGGAATAAAACTATCTTTCCATATCCTGCCTGATTAAATTATCTGACCAATCTTCACAAGCGTTTATGGCGCTTGTGAAGATTGAATACCGCAATAAATTTATATCAGAATTAAATCCATGCGGTTTATAATTCAGGACGAACCTGAATGATCCCGTCTATTTCCCCGCTTCCGTCTCCCTTTTTGGCATTGTAATTAATCAGCGATCCCGCCATCAGGATTTCCCGATCTTCCTTGCTCAAGCCTTGCACGCTAACGCTAATCTGTTCGCTCCATATCTTGCTTTTGTCTTCATTCATATGCACAAGAGCGCCCAGAATCATGGGATCTCCATCGTAAATATAAGAGCGGATATGTGGAATCACAAAATAATCCCCGACCTTAAGATCCGGCCCTATATTAGCAGGCACGATAAAAGGTAAAATGCCCCAGTTTATCAGGTTGGAATGATAGCGTTTGGTGGCATAGCTGGCGGCCATATTCGCCCATCCTCCCAAAACTTTCTGACAGGACGCGGCCTGTTCCCGCGCCGAACCGTCGCCTGGCGAATTGGCATAGATCAGGCTTCCAAGTCCGATCCAGGGCGACAATGGTTCTCCATTATCAAGCATCTGCCAGGCAATAGGCTGCGTTTTGCAATAATCAATAATTTCTTTCATTTTAGCCAGAACTTCCGGATCCTGGGGATTGGCCACCCTTTTTTCTTCCAGCGCCCGTATGGCCTTGGCGCGGGTGACATATCCAGGATCCTTGCGTTCCAGGGTGTGTTCAGCCAATTTTTGAGGATTGGAACGCAGGGATGAAGTCTCTCCCGAAGGAATCAGTTCATCTGTTGTTGTTACGGGATCCAGAATTACGCTTGCAACTTCAAGAATTAAATGTTCTGGCAAAGGCTCGAAAGTCGGCCAATCTGAAATATTGGGTCCTAGTACCAACTTTACATCCTCCTCTGGCTTGCCAAAGCCATTATAGACTTTGTGTTCATAAACAGACGGATTAAACTTATAGGATAAATTAACTTTTAATTCAGCTTTATTCCAGTCAAGATCGGTTGCCGGCGTAATTCTGCCGCTTCTTCCCGCGGAAGCCGCTATTGAGCGCGCGTCCATAATGGCCACCGCCGAAAGCTGACCATCTTTTGGTTTGGATCCTTCGCGGTTGGGAAAATTCCGGGTTGTGGCCCGAATTGATAATCCGCCATTTGCGGGCGTATCTCCCGCGCCAAAACAGGGTCCGCAAAACGCTGTCTTAACAACCGCCCCCAGATCCATGAGTTTTTGGGTGGAACCGTTACTGACAAGAGCGGAAGCC
>CAYNKM010000313.1:0-2678 GCA_964397795.1 uncultured Desulfovibrio sp.
CTGGGGCGGTCTTGGAGATATTCGCTGGTCCAGGATAGGCCAGGAAATTAAATAAATGAATGTCCGTTTTCTGTCTGGCGGCATTTCAGGCGTGGATGCCTATCCGGTTGAAGTGGAAGTCGCTTATTCGCGACAGGGACTGCCAGCTTTTAGTATGGTTGGCCTTCCCGAAGCGGAAGTGCGCGAGTCTTACGGACGGGTAAGCGCGGCTATTGCTGCCTGCGGCTATCATCTGCCTCCTGGCCGGGTTACGGTCAATCTGGCGCCCGCTGGCCGTCGCAAGGCGGGTTCTGGCTATGATCTTCCTTTGTCTCTAGGGCTTTTGGCAGGCGCGGGACTTTTGGAACCGCATAAAATTCCAGAATATTTCTTCTCTGCAGAGCTTTCTCTTTCAGGCCAATTAAAACCGGTAGCTGGCACATTGCCCCTTGCCATTCTGGCCCGCAAGCGCCATTCGCCAGGGTTGATAGTGGCTCCCGGGAATGCCTGTGAAGCGTCAGTGGTAAAAGGCCTGCCTGTTTATGCGCCCAGGACATTGCAGGAATGCGTTGAGTTCCTGCAGGGCGGTATTGATTTGGAGCCGATCCCATCGCTGGATATTTCGGATGAGGATTTGGAAGCGCATACATATATCGCGGATTTTGGCGAAGTGAAAGGACAGCAGTCCGCCAAAAGGGCTCTGGAGATTGCGGCTGCGGGAAATCACAATATTTTACTCATAGGGCCTCCCGGGAGCGGGAAAACCATGCTGGCCCAACGCCTTCCTGGCATTCTTCCTCCCCTTTCATTTGAGGAATCACTTGATGTAAGCCGCATTTATAGCGTGGCTGGGCTTTTGCCTTCAGAAATGGGGATCATACGGGAAAGACCATTCAGGGCGCCGCACCATACCATTTCAGATGTGGCGATGATCGGGGGTGGCCGATATCCCAAACCCGGGGAAGTAAGCCTGGCGCATAGGGGCGTTCTTTTTCTTGATGAATTGCCGGAATATGGCAAGCCAAGCCTGGAGGCATTGCGGCAGCCCCTGGAAAATGGAACAGTCACCGTATCCCGCGCTGCCGGAAGCGTAAACTATCCTGCCGCCTGTATGCTGGTAGCCGCGATGAATCCCTGCCCCTGCGGTTATCTTGGAGATCCGACTCATACTTGCTCATGCCGGCCGGATCAGGTGGCGAGATACCGTCATAAGCTTTCTGGTCCCTTACTTGATCGCATTGATTTGCATGTGGAAGCCCCTGCGGTATCGTATGATGAACTTCGCCATCGCCAGGCTCCTGAAAGTTCAGAATGGTCATCCCAGAATATGCGGAAAAGAGTTCTGGCCGCGCGCAAAATTCAGACAGAACGCTTCAGAAGGGAGAATATCCATTATAATGCCGAACTTTCAGGTTCCGCACTGGAAAGATACTGCGAACTTGATGAAGCCTGTCATAAACTTTTAAAGGGCGCGATGAGCCGTCTTTCTCTCTCGGCGCGCGCCTATACCAGAATCTTAAGGGTAGCCCGCACTATTGCCGATCTCGCTTCCGAAGAAAAAATAAATGAAGGTCATATTGCCGAGGCTATCGGGATGCGCCTTCTGGATAGGCAGGTGAAATCCTGAATAGTTCATTCAGTACTTACAGGATCTTTTTAGCTCTGGCTTAAGTTCTTGCTCTTGCCAAAACTGGGAATATAAAATATAATTATAAAGTATTATATTTATAATTCATTCAAAATTAAAAATTGGGGTAAAAAATGGCCGAAGAAAACACCGAAGCCTTGCGGGATGAAATTAAAAATTTAAGAGCGCAGCTGGAAAATTTAATCAAGGCGGCAGATGAAAAAAGAGAGCAGGTTAGCCATGAAGCCATAGATAAATTGACCCGGGAACTTGAGAATCTCCGTAAATCCGCCGGCGAACAAGCTCACAAGATTTATGAAGCTGGCCAGACCGGCCTGGATGACATTAGCGATCATGTGCGCAAACATCCTCTTGCCTGTCTGGCGGTGGCTTTTGGCGCGGGCTGTGTGCTCTCCTGCATTATGAGACATTTAAGGTAGCAGATTGAACAGCCTTTCCGCATTTGTCCTGAGCCTGTGTTCCCTCCTTGAAGCGGAGGGGCAATTATTACAGGAAAATATTCTCCGAACGTTTTCCCGTTTCCTTTTTATTCTTGGAGGAGCGGCATTTGCGGTAACGGCGCTTGCCTTTTTCATTGCCGGCATATACAACCTGCTTATTTATTTTATGCCCAAAGCGCTTGCCCTGGCTTGCGTGGGGCTGGTAAGCGGTCTGGTTTCAGCCATATTGTTCTGGAGTTCCGCACAATGGGGGAAGAAGAAAAAAGCGTCTGCCAGCAAGACTGTTCAGGAATAGAACAGGCGCGAAAAGAATTGCAGGAAGCCAAAGAGCGGTTTATAGAGTCTGCTTCCGCGGTTAATCCTCTTGCCTATGTAAGAGAGTTTCCGCTAAAAAGCTGCGGTGGCGCTTTTGCCCTGGGTTTTGGTTTAACGGCATTAAGTCGGCAAATTGCCATGATACAGATTGTTCCCCTGATTTTGCAATCTGTGGAAATGATGCAGCGCCTTTTTGTTTCCTTTCAGAAAAAATAATGCGTCCGTAGCTCAGATGGACAGAGCAGGAGCCTTCTAAGCTCTTGGCCAGGGGTTCGAATCCCTTCGGGCGTACCAAT
>CAYNKM010000314.1:0-2678 GCA_964397795.1 uncultured Desulfovibrio sp.
GCGTACTGATTTGGGTAGTTTTCCTGAACTAGAAGAGGATCAGAGCCTAATCGGACTTGAGGAGGAAGATCTTGTTAGGATTGATGAAATTATCGCTGAAGGTGAGGCGATATACTATGAAGAACTGGATTTATCAGATGAAACCGACAATGCGCCAAAAAGCGTTGATGCGGTAAGTAGCGTATC
The DNA here is from genome assembly GCA_964397795.1 of uncultured Desulfovibrio sp. Classification (GTDB taxonomy): domain Bacteria; phylum Desulfobacterota; class Desulfovibrionia; order Desulfovibrionales; family Desulfovibrionaceae; genus Desulfovibrio. The sequence continues at coordinate 187 of CAYNKM010000314.1, forward strand.
AGAATATGTTCAGCGGCGAAAACGCCATCAAAGTAATTCTGAACTAAATGAACGTTATGGGCATTGTTCAATTGAAGAGCTATTTGTGGCCATGAAAATGCCAGAACAAGAAGAAAAAATAAGAACGTGGCTTCGTGAGAAAATTTTTTTCAAAGTATTCTTTTTACTACCTTATGTGGTTAAAAAGAATTACAAAATTCCAAGCCATCTCTTTAATGACGCCATTCAGAATATGAGCCTTACAGTTCTTAACGCTATTGAGCTGTTTGATCCACACAAAGGATTCAAGTTCACAAGCTACCTGGCCGGGTATCTCAAATCTGCCATGACGCGCACTTTCAAGGATACAAATGTGGTCGCCGTACCAACCGGACGTAGAAAAATATTACGTGAAATGCAGATTTCGGAGGGAAAGACTCCTGCAGAGATTTTCTCTTATACAGGACTAACATACGACAGTAATAGCGGAGCTGGGAGCCAAAAAATAAATTATGAAGAGATTGTCCACAACAAGGAATTGATGGAATGGCTTGAGGAGGCGTTAAGCAAGGAAGCTGAATTGTGTTCTGAGGATGCACGTATTATCATTCTGTCGTATTACGGATTATTTGGCACAGAGCCAATACCTTACAGGGTAATCTCGGAGATAAGAAAAAACCTTGGCCTATCAAGCTCGCTTTCACGCATCTCGCAGATACATGCCAAAACAATTGAGAAGTTTAGACAATTCTTTCAGGACCGCAATATAGAAGAATTTTAGCAGGGAGTGGGAGGGGGCAAGACCAGTAAGAGCGATTTTTAGTTCAGCATTCTAATGAGTTTGGGGGCCCAGAAATTAAGAGCATTATTATACATATATGCAAAGGTATCCCATGAGCCGGAAATTAATTTTTTATCCTTCAACTCAGTAAACAAAAATCTCATTACATCCTCATTATCCTTTATTTTTTTATCATCAATATGTATGCCAAAGGCATCAATGGCTGCAGCATCGATTATTTGACAAACTAAAAAATGCTGAAACGCTCCCAGTGCCGACTCACGTGATATGTCACCTCCAGTAATATATTTTAGGACTCCACCCAAACACATTTCACGATAATTAAAAAAATCTTTTACTCCTTTTTCGCTTTTATTTGCCAGGAAAGCTTGATATATCATCTGAACACTATCTTCAATGTCTTTTTGATTAAATATATACTCCGGATTATAGGGGGCGCTTGAAACAAAATTGGGAGTAAAAAGAAAGAATAAAAATATTCCTGCTACTAAAAATGGAGATTTCAAAAGAGCACTCCTTATTATTTGCTTTTAAATATTTGTAAAAGTTCAAACTGAAAATTGTCAAAATAAAGCCCATGACATTTTGGGCATACATTTACCAGGGCTGTATGCGCAGACAGCCTTTCAGCGGGTGTTGCCGAAGCTCTGGTAAGCAGCAGTGCCACAGATTCGCCTTCATCATCAATACTACCACAGAAAGGACAGCGGGGCGCTTCTGACTCCATTTTATCAGCGCATTTGCCGCATAAGATTTTTTTGCTGATTTTTATACCGTTTTCACAATCTTCACCGCATTTTACGCACTTCATTAGCACCTCAAAAATTTACCGGCCATGCCGTTTTTATATTTTTAGCGTGGCCGGTAAAAAATGTCAATATCATCAAAATATCTTTGAAGCCGGCAGTAGTTTTAATCGTTTGATTTTCTCCGCCGAAAGCCTTTGACCGTAGAAAATACAGTTTTTACCCATATAGGGAACTTTTTGTTCCTGACATGCCATAAGCCGGTCACATGTAAAACACTGTACCCGCTCCTGCATAAAAGTTTTTACGTCCGTTTTGTGGTCTAGAAGATTGACGAGACTTTCTTCCACAGTGCCTTTAGATAGATAATCTTTTACAACCACCGGGTTTTTCTGACCAATTCTGTAATTGCGATCCATGCTTTGCAGTCTTGGTTCCAGGGCCGCTCCATGCGAGTAGTAAATTGTGCAGGTGGCAGAATTAAGGGTAATACCAATCCCCTGGACTGTTTGGCCAAGAAATACGCGTATTTGGGGATCGCTTTCAAAAATCGATGCGCAATTCTCCATATCTGCGGTTATGAATGAAATCTTTTCTTTCTGCAAAAGATTTTTTATTGCCTGAATATCCTCCTGATACCATGCCCATATAATTATCTTTTCACTGCCTGAATCTTCCAGATCCTCGCGTAAAAGATCAAGTTTGGGATTTTTTTCCAGATGGAAGGTTTTACGCTTCAGTTTTTTCGCGCCCGCAATTTTACAGTCTTTTGAGCCCTGGACAATACCTGAATCAATACAATCCACTAGATAATCACAATCGCCGCATATTGAGTCCTGATCCTCGTAATAAATAAAACCATTCACAACTTGCAGGCACTTTGTAAGTTTCAGAAGCGTGGTTGTTGTGGAGGCCACCCAAAATCACCTGTGCCATCGGGCTTTGAATCTCATTGCCCGGCAACT
>CAYNKM010000315.1:0-2665 GCA_964397795.1 uncultured Desulfovibrio sp.
TCTGCAGAATTTCTTCTATATCTGTTTGGCGGTTTTCATCAATTTGATTTTTAAGGACTTTGTAGCATTATTTAAAAAATTACCGGCTTTTTCCCGCCACCATCTGAAACTATATGGCATAGCTTCGCCAAAATTTCTGTATATATATTCTCTTCTGGCTGCCGCAGACAAGGTGAGCCGCGAGGCCATTGGCTCTTTATATAAAGAATCCATAACAGTGTTGTTTTTTAAGGCAGCCATTTCAGTAAACAGGGTTTCCCATTGATCATAAATTTTTTTGGCCTGAAATTTTTCGCTTACAGCTTTGCCAGCCTGCCCCATTTTGCATCTCAATTCGGCATCAGCCATGAGAATTGCCAGAATTTCCGCCAAAGCTTCCGGAGTATCCTCTTTGGCAAGAAGGCCAGTTGTTTTATCCTGTACAACCCCTGCAACACCTTTGCAGTTTTTAAAACCTGCCACAGGTAATCCAGCGCTCATGGCCTCCAGAACAGTATTAGGAAAACCTTCAAAATATGACGGCAAACAATAAATTTGGCTCTCGGCGTATGCACTCTCTGTATCTTTGCATACGCCTCTATACTGAATGCGCTCCGCATTATTTTTAGCGAAAGAATACTTTTTTACATATTTCTCATGCGGCCCATGACCCCAGATAATAAGATCCCAGTCAGGAAATTTATCCTTTATCAATTCAAAAGCCTTTAAAAGCAGGACCGGACGCTTTTGTTCGCACAAGCGGGCCAGATACAGCAATTTTTTTCGCCCGAATCCAACAGGATCAGCAGGTTTGACTTTTTGCGGAACAGCATTGGGAATGACATGAACCTTATGCCGAAAAGGCTCTGGAATTGTGTCAATATATATAGGGAGAAGTTCATGGATACAGTCAGCTCCGGCAAGAACTGCATACCTGCCTGGCTTGTTCCAGGCAATATTTTCGATATAAATTTCCGGATCAACCCTCTCTGAACAGATAAAGGGAATACCGCTGCCCATACATGCCATTGCCCATTGCAAATGCGCACTATCTGACTGCATGGATAAAAAAACATCGGTTTTGTCAGATATCAGGAATTCGCGTAAATGGCGAAGGTCAGCATGGCGACCACGAGAGTCAATAACCATATGCCGCACTCCATGTGGCAGGCCATAACAGGGTTCTGTTACCTTGTCCACAGGGAAAGTGCTGGATAAAAGAAGTACTGCATGGCCACGGTTGGCCATTTCCTCTGCAAGATATGTGGCAACTCTTTCACTGCCGCCCCTGCTGATGCATAAGCTGGAACAGGCAATGGCCAAACGCAATCCCATTATCTTTCTCTTCCCATTATTTTGGTTTTAAACCAATAAAAAGGCAGAGCGCAAAAATATTTTATATTTCCTTCCAGTGAATAAGGCATCGGTTTGCCAAAATCGCGCCATAGCCATTCTCTGCGCGCACAAGAGGAAAGACGCGCAAGGCTCGCAAAAGGTTCCTCATTAAAACTATCCATTTCCGTCGTTTCTTTTGCAGCCACTTTACGCAATAAAACTTCCCATTTGTCATAAATGCTTTCTGGAACAAACTCTTGCAGGCTTTGTCTGGCATTGCCGCCAAGTTTAATCCGTAAATCAGAGTTGGCAAAAAGCTGCTCCAGTTGTTCAGCCATTGCCTGGGCAGTCATGACGTCCGCAAGCAGGCCATTCTCCCTATGCCTAATTAAATCTGTAACTCCGGGGCAATCTTTAAACGCCGCTACAGGCAACCCACATGCAAGAGCTTCAAGCAACACCAAAGGCATCCCTTCTGTTTTGGAGGAAAAACAGAAAGCCTGAGCCTGTGCATATATAGGCCAGACATCCTTTTGCTCTCCGAGAAATTTAATCCGGCCCTGTAATTGCTGGGCAGTCATGAGCTTTTTAGCATATGCATGAATCTGGTCACGATCCTGGCCATCACCTGCCACGAGCAAATCCCAATCAGGAAATTTGGGCGCAATTAACGCAAAAGCATCCATTGCCAACATGCATTGTTTTAATTCGTCATGAAGCCTACCAAGCCAAAGCAGGTTTTTATTTGCCATTGCCGACCCTCCAGGGTCAGCGCAAGCAGCTGGTAGCTCAATGGCATTTGGAATTGCCACTGCTTTTTGACGCAAAAAGTCTGGCAAGCTATCCAGATATTGAGGCAAAAGCAAATGAATGGCGTCTGCGCCGCTCATTGCTGCAAGCCGCCCCTTGCGGGTCCAGAACTCATTTTCAATTGTGTCCGGATTATGATGTTCAGAATAAACATAAGGAATGCCGCTGCCAAGCAGTGTAATTGCCCATACAAGGTGGCTTCCGTCCGGCAAGGGGCATACGCAAACATCCGGGTTCAGCGCCTTAATTTTTTTTCCGAGCTTCTGAACCTTTAAATTAGTGTCAGTAAAAGTATAGGAAATAACATGAATATTTGGATGCAATGCATACATCTTTGCTAGCGGTTTGCAACCAAATGGAAAAGATGGTCGCGACCCTTTTGGCTTGCTTAAATCAGTCAGTTTCGTGATTAACTTTTTAAGGCCATAAAAAACAGGAGACACAGGGCGCTGTGTAATAATGGTAACACTGTGTCCCCTTTCGCACATGGCATTTGCCAGGGCAGTAACTGACGCAGATATTCCACCCCTCACTGTATAAT
>CAYNKM010000316.1:0-2663 GCA_964397795.1 uncultured Desulfovibrio sp.
TATTAGCATGGTGGACCTCAACCGGGCTGGAGATCCTCTTGTGGAAATTGTATCTGAACCAGATTTGCGCAGCGGTGAAGAAGCGGTCCAGTATTTAAAAGCCTTGCATCGCATTGTAACCTATCTGGGAATAAGCGATGGCAATATGGAAGAGGGTAGTTTTCGCTGTGACGCCAATGTTTCCATCCGTCCGGTAGGCTCAAATAAGCTGGGTACGAGAACCGAATTAAAAAATCTCAATTCCTTCCGTTTTGTTCAAAAGGCCATAGATTATGAAATTGCCAGACAGGAGGATATACTGGAGGACGGTGGAGTCGTAATTCAGGAAACCAGGCTCTATGATTCAGACAGGAACATTACCCAGTCAATGCGCACAAAGGAAGAAGCCCAGGATTATCGTTATTTTCCCGATCCTGACATACTTCCCATTGAAATCCTTCCTGAAGATCTGGAAAATTGGGCAAAAAATATGCCTGAATTACCGGCCCAAAGGAGTAAAAGATTTTCCGAGGAATATCAGATTTCTGAAACTGACGCTGATTTTCTTGTCCAGAACAGGGAACTTGCGGATTTTTATGAAGAAATCGCAAAAAAATCAGATGGCAAAAAAGCTTCCGCCTATATTTCCGGTTTATGCGCCCGGGAATGTAACAATCGTAATTTGCCGCTCAATCCTTCTGAATGGAAAATTTTGCCTGAACATATTATTGAATTAATTGATATTGTTCAGAATGGGACAATAAGCGCCAAAATAGCCTCGGATATTTTTCCAGTAATTTTTGAAACTGGAATTATGCCGGCAAAATATGTCGCGGAAAAAGGACTGACGCAGATTTCGGATTCTGGCGAACTGGAAAAAACAGTGGATAAAATAATCGCTTCCAATCCAGAAGAAGTAAAGTCCTACAAGGGTGGCAAGAAAAAACTGATAAGCTTTTTTATAGGTCAAATCATGAAGGAAACCAAAGGGAAGGCAAATCCCGCATTGGTGAATGAGCTTCTTCGAAAAAAATTGGGTTGAAATTTAAAATAAAAAAAGCGGAGGCTGACAGTCTCCGCTTTTTATTAAAACTTATCTACACATTCAGATTTAATCCCGCCAAAAGGGAAAGATTGTTATTTGAATATTGACCAAAGTAGGAATTTGAATTTCCACTGTCTGACCACCAGGCCACCGCCAATGATTCAATCTGAATTCTTTTCCTCATTTCATTTGGTGAAATCTGCATCGCTTTTCTGGCGTCATCAATTCCGGCCAAAGCTTCAATTTGTTTATATTTTTTTATTAATTCAGGATTATCTTCAAAAAACTTCTGTATTTTATCCCTGTCCGGATGATCGCTGATAATATTCAGAGCGCCATTTTCATCAAACGAAATAGTAAAGGCAATATCCGGATCAATTCCCTGGTTGGCCAGTGCTGAATAAATTTTTGAACCAGTCTGTGTTTCCTCGTCAAGAACAGTCTGAATATCCTCAAGATCCGCGTCTTTTACTGTTATTTGGGCTGTTCCCTCTTTTCCAAGCCTGATGGAAACAGAAGAAAGCTCAATATTGTTTTTCTCAAGCTCCTTCCTCAATGCTTCGGAAAAGGCCGGATTTTCCTCAAGCCATTTATTCACTTCCTCATTATCCTTGACTTTCAGGTTATGTCCGTCAAAAGTCATATTTAAAGGATAGGATATATCTTTGCCAGAAGAATTCAGCCCTTCTCTTAATGTGGATGTCAAGTCGGTATTTTTATCAAGAAAATCCTGCATGTCTTCTGTCTTTTTATTTAAAACTGTCATCTTTCCAGAGGAAGTGAGACTGAACTGGACAGAATCCATATTTTCAATATTATTCTTCTTTTTGAGGGCGGCAATAAGGGTCTCGCCATAGGAAGGATTGGCGTCAATCCAGGCCTGGGCTTTTTTACAATCAGAATTGGAACCGCCTGAAACTGTTATCTTGCCGCTGCTGTCAAGTGTATAAATTAGGGAAGACATGTCAAGAATGCCGCTGTCCTTCAATCCCTGTTTAACTCCCTGATTAAATTCTCCCTGTAATTGCTGCGCATATTTTGTTATCTGGGAAAATGTGACCCGGCTATCGCTGGAAACTCCCATCGCATCCATCGCATATTTGGTAAGCTCGACCATACTTGAAATCTGATTTGTCATGGATGTGCCAGAAAAAAGAGAACTGGCAGCGGAAGAACTTGCCGAAGAGCTGGAGCCAGATGAAATAAGTTTCTGGCCTTGCCAATAATACATTGAGTTGGTATAATTATTTATTGCAGAAACTGCCATTTTCCCCTCCTGGAAAAATTTGCCCGCTTGTTATTTTTTTGTATTTTCCGAAAGCTATTGCAATTTTTATACCTTAATATTTTCACTTTTATAACAATCTTTAAATAAATAATAGAAATAACTTAATGTTTTCTAGCATTTGCCGATTAAAAAGATATTGGCTATAATTTTATTTAAGAGGAAAATAATAAAATATGCCTGGACTTAAAGAGAAAAAAAGTCTGGAATTTGATGATCCAGTTTTGGCGAATGAGTTATTTGGACCGCACAATATAAATCTTGACATTATCGCCAGGGCCAGTGGATCCACATTAAGTACCAGAGGCGCGACCTTGACAATTGAGGCCTCGTCTTCCAGCGAAATTAATACTT
>CAYNKM010000317.1:0-2656 GCA_964397795.1 uncultured Desulfovibrio sp.
GACTTCTGGAGAACATAACCGCCGTGGAGTGGAGCTGATGCGCAGAGGCTACACGACTTATGCTGGGATGCTCTACGAAAAGGAAATAGACTTCGTGGCCATGAGGCGAAACGAAAAGCTGTATATTCAGGTGTCTGACGACATTTCCAGTGACGCTACGCTGGAGCGGGAGATCCGGCCTCTGCTGGATATAAGGGGTGACGCCTATCCCCGCATTCTGCTGGCCAACACCAGGCAGCCAGCGTATACGGTGAAGGGCGTCGAAGTGCATGATCTGGCGCATTGGCTGGCTGACAGCGAATTCTGAAACAGTCCCTGCGGCTGCTGTCAGGTGAAGGCACGGCGAAGCTTGTCCAAACAGTTTTCGCAGAGCTGCAGGCAGAAACGCTGAGAACAGAATCCAGGTCATCTCCGATGCCTGCTGGTTGTCCAGACACCTCATCCTCTCCTCTTCATCCCGAGGGGGACGCTGCTCTTCAGCACGGAGTCACAGACTCCGCGCTGCCGCAGGTACTTGACACGGGGGACACTTTAGCCAGTGCCCTGGGCTGCATACCCTTTAATCTCCACTCCTGAGGTTCAGGGGACTTTTCAGGTCCATTCAGAGGGGGCACGCTGCCCTTCCTGATCCCCATTTTCTGGGTTTAGGCCGGCCTCTGTCTCTCCAGTCCACAGGGATTCCAGAGCGCCCTCTTCATCTCTATACTAAAGGGTCATGCTATCCTGAAAGTTGTAGCGTGCCCTTTGTCAAGGACACAGAGAGAAGGGGATTCAATGCTGGAGTTCCCCCTCAGGACAATATGTCAGAGCCGTATGCTGTATGAATTGCCTTTGCCTGTCAGGTCTCCTCCGGCGGACCGTCGTTCGGATGTTCAGCCAAGTACCGCTCGTAAGCTTCCAAAGCCTGCTTCTGCGTCCACTTCATCTGCTTCCGAAGATTGTTCAGGACAACTTCAGTGTTGCCTCCCATGGCCAACACCGTTTCAATGATCCCTTCGGCTTTCCCTTCAACTCGACCCTCGATCCTGCCTTCAGCGCGGCCTTCATTCCGTCCCTTTTTCCGGGCTCTTGCTTCAAGTGCCAGTTCCATATTCTGCATTGTCTCCAATTCTTTGTCCGTCTTCGTGGTCAGCTGGATGTCGAAAAGGTCTGAACTTGCTGTAGGCGCCATTTCTGACATTCCCTCATCATTGTCCAGTATCGCCTCCGGCTCGTTGAATCCTACCCTTCTCTGTCTCCAGTTTCTAGGGTACAGTTTACCCCTCAGGACAATATGTCAGAGCCGTATGCTGTATGAATTGCCTTTGCCTGTCAGGTCTCCTCCGGCGGACCGTCGTTCGGATGTTCAGCCAAGTACCGCTCGTAAGCTTCCAAAGCCTGCTTCTGCGTCCACTTCATCTGCTTCCGAAGATTGTTCAGGACAACTTCAGTGTTGCCTCCCATGGCCAACACCGTTTCAATGATCCCTTCGGCTTTCCCTTCAACTCGACCCTCGATCCTGCCTTCAGCGCGGCCTTCATTCCGTCCCTTTTTCCGGGCTCTTGCTTCAAGTGCCAGTTCCATATTCTGCATTGTCTCCAATTCTTTGTCCGTCTTCGTGGTCAGCTGGATGTCGAAGTTGTCTCCCAGCCTCCGCTTTTTCTCTCCTGCATCCAGTTCACTCGAGAACAGAATGTCCAGCATCCCCAGTGAAGGCAGTTGCTTGGGCGCGTTCTCCGGACTTCCCAGGTACAGAAAGTCGATTTCAAACAGCTGCGCAGCACTCGGGGCAGGCTCCAGCGTTCCGTCGCTGTTGCGGACAGCAATCACCAGGGTCCGGGTGGTATTCTCCAGAGCACGATTCTGTGGGTCAGTCACTACCCAGATCGAATAGACCTTCCTGATATTCCTGTAATCGGTTCCCTGTCTGCCCACCAGCCGGCAGGAATAGTCAACGGCCCGGCTGTCGAGCGCATAGGGCAGATTCTTCCGGTTCTGGACCTCTACGTTGATAATCAGAAGAATTGGCTCCTTATCGTCTGGAAGCTCCAGCGTGAAGAGAATGTCAAAATACACCGTTCCTTCATCTATCGTGCCGTCTTCCGTATTCTCCTGCCGGACGGCGCCGGGATCCTTCCGGTTCTTTTTCCCCGCCTCCATGGCATGAGCCGCAGCCGCCGCATCCCGCTCAACGGGCTCCGTCGAGATCCTGATTTCGCCGGGAATGTACTGCTCCAGCTGTTCAACTGTGTAGGAACGCGCTTCCGGGACCCAGTCCTTTACGATCCTGGCCAGCACCTGTCTGTCCCCGACAAGGATCTTGGAAGATTTGTCCCGGATTCCGCGCAGGCTCTCCGTGGACTTGCCCGAAGCCGCCTCAATGGCCTTTGTAATATGCGTTTTGCTGATCAACTTCCACTTCCAATCCAGCACTGCTTACATTCTTGCAATAGGTGAACTGCTTCTATAAGGCAGCTCTGCTGCCGCTGTTGCAAGGGCAATCTCCTGCTTTTGGTTTCAGGCGCGGTGCCATTGCATCAGGCTGCCTGACATCATCATATCATATCTGCGGAGCGTTATATCACATCCGTTAACCCTTTGTGAGAGGCCAAAACTGCACGTGTTTTTTATCAATGCATAAAAAATTCGCTCGACGAAAAATCCGTCATGTCGATTT
>CAYNKM010000318.1:0-2653 GCA_964397795.1 uncultured Desulfovibrio sp.
GATATCGCCCTTCGCCGTTTTAAAAAACAGGTTGAAAAGGCTGGCATACTTTCAGAAATGAAAAAACGTCAACACTATGAAAAACCAAGTGTTATGCGTAAAAAGAAAAAAGCAGCCGCCAGAAAGCGTCTCATGAAAAAAATCCGTAAAATGAACGTAGTCTGATTTTGGAAATTTCTTAATATTTTAAATGCGGAAAGTTCACCTTATGGGAATTTTCCGCGTTTTTTTCTATTAATTTAAATCAGGATTTGCCAATGTCATTAAGCCAGAAAATTGATCAGGACTATATCTCCGCCTATAAGGATAAAGATCAAATTAAGGTAGGCGTACTCAGGCTTTTAAAGACAGCCGCCAAAAACAGGCTGGTTGAATTAAACCGGACTCATGGGGAGCTTGAAGACTCGGAATTGATGGATGTAATAATAAAGCAGGCCAAACAAAGAAATGATTCCATTGAACAGTATTTAAAAGCGGATAGAAAGGATTTGGCTGACAGGGAAAAGATGGAACTGGAAATCCTCTCCTCTTATCTGCCAGATAAAATCAGTGAGGAGGAACTGGATGAGGCTATAACTTCCGCCATAAATGAAACTGGCGCCTCATCTCCCCGTGATATGGGAAAGGTTATGAAATTTTTGATGGATAAATACAAGGGCTCAGTTGATGGCAAACAGTTATCAGAAAAGGTAAAAGCCAGGCTGGTAAACTGAACAAAATTTTTTAATTAACTTGCCCTTATTTTTTTGAGTATTAATCTTTCTTCTTGCAGGATGTTTCCTTTTGGCCGCTTGTCTTCAGTAATATGATTGCCCGTCAATGTCTGGACTTGTATGATTCATAAAAGAACGCTTGAATCTGTTGAATTTGGGAAAATCAAGGATTTTTTTACCTCCCTCTGCATTTCGGAGGCAGGCAAGGATCTGGCCTGTTCCCTTGAACCCCTTGCAAATTCGCAAGAAGCCACCAATGCGTTTTCCCTGGTTAAACAGGCGGAAATTTGGCAGTCTTATCCCAATCCCAAAAAATATTCCATTTCCTCCTTTCCAGATACCAGCAAACTTTTTGCCACGCTGGAAAAAAGAAACAGGGAAAATCACCATTATGCCTTTCAGCCGGATCTGGATTCTTTCTGGGCGCTACGGGAGATGTTGAGAGAAGCAAAGCAGGCTTTTCTATCACTAACAATCGATATTGCCCCCCAGAAATGGCCCGACCTGCTCAATGTCGCTCAGGCTACCCCCATGCCGGATCAGCTCCTGGCTGCGCTCAACAGATGTATTTCAGACGATGGTCTTTTAAAGGATCAAAGCTCTCCCGAATTATTCCGCTTAAGGAATGAGATGCGCTCTCTGCATCAGAATTGTCTTCATAAAGTCAAGGATTATGCTCAGAAATACAATATGCTTCCCTATTTGCAGGATGAGTTCATGACTCTTTCCTCTGATCGCTATGTTTTACCACTCAAGGCGAATTTCAAGGGAAGAATGCAGGGAATAATTCATGACTGGTCTCAAACTGGAGAAACCTGCTATTTTGAACCCTTATTTCTGGTAGAGGTTAATAACCGTTTACAGGAATTGAAGCATGAAGAAAGAGAGGAAGAACAAAAGATCCTGGCGTATTTAACCAGTCTTCTGGAAACAGAACTGGACGGGGCAAAAGCTTCTCACAACTTTTTAGCTCAGCTTGATTTTTTAAATGCCAAAATTAAACTTAAAGAAGCGCTTGAATGCTCCTATCCCGACTTTACTGAAGATAGGGAAGGAATAGAGTTATTAAGGGCCAGGCATCCCCTTTTGCAATTGTCAAGATCAAACAATATGGACGATCCCCCACGGCCACTGGATATTATCCTGCGGCCAGGGGAAAGGGCATTAATTATCACAGGTGGAAATGCCGGGGGTAAAACCGTATGTCTGAAAACCCTTGGATTAATAACGGCAATGGCAATGAGCGGACTGCCTGTTCCTGTTGGTCAGGGTTCTCATTTACCCTGGTTCAATCGCATGGACGCTTTTATTGGTGATGAACAAAGCCTGGATGCGAATGTTTCCACCTTTACCGCGCAAATCGATCATCTTGCCAAAGCCTGGAAACATCTTGATAACCATGGACTGGTTCTTCTGGATGAATTTGGCGCTGGAACGGATCCGGCGGAAGGCGCGGCCCTGGCTCAGGCGGTGATGGACAGTTTGCTGGAAAAGGAAAGTTTTGTGCTTTCTGCCACTCATTTTCCCGCCCTAAAATCCTATGCCCTGACAAAAGAGGGAGTCAGGGCAGCTTCGATGTTATTTAATCCGGAAAATAACAAGCCTTTGTTTAAACTTGCCTATGATCAGGTTGGTTCCAGCCAGGCGCTGGCGGTGGCCAGAGAGCATGGTTTGCCACAGGATATTCTGGAAAAGGCAAGCCATTATCTTTTACAGGATGGCCAGGATTCTGGAAAAGTGCTTGCCAGGTTGAATGATCTCGCGGTTGAGAGGGAAGCGGAGATAAGACGTCTGCGCCAGAATGAAGAAAAAGAAAAAAATATTCTAAAAGATAAAAAAGAGAAGCTGGAAAAGGAAAAACTTCGGCTTCAGGAAAGTATCACGCAAAATATCAAAGTTTTGATGAAATCATGGAAAGAAGGACGGATTGGGGCAAAACA
>CAYNKM010000319.1:0-2638 GCA_964397795.1 uncultured Desulfovibrio sp.
AGAAGGATATATTCACCAGGAAACTTCCTCCACGCCTCTTGAAAAGACCACCCTTGTACAATCTCAAGAAAAGCAATTTCTTTTCTTCGGGGGAGATCCATCATGAACTCTACCTTAAGTATAGCCGTATTAAGTGGGAAAGGAGGGGTTGGAAAAACCAACCTGACCCTTAATCTCGCCTTTTCACTGTTTGAGTCCGGGTATAAGACCCTCCTGATTGACTGTGATATGGGACTGGCAAATCTTGATGTTCTGCTTGGTATTACTCCTGAAGGAAATTTGCAGGATGTTTTGCTGGGAGAGGCCAAAATTGATTCTGTTCTTCACCATATAAAGCCATCCGGTCTTGACGTTCTTCCCGCTGCCTCCGGAGTCCCCGAATTAAATGATCTTAATCCGGATATGAGGGATTTGCTTGTCAGCAGGCTTTCTCCCCTTCTGGCAAACTATGACTTTATATTTATGGATATAGGTGCGGGCATTTCAGATACTGTTCAGACCTTTGCTGGAATGGCCGCGATGAGAATAGTTGTTATAACGCCAGAACCGACATCTCTTACTGACAGCTATGCCCTGATTAAAGTTCTTAATAAGCGTTTTGGCCTTACCGAATTCCGCATAGTCGCCAATGAGGTAACCACTATGCGCGAAGCGCAAAATGCCTATGACAAACTGGCGGGTGCATGCAAACATTTTCTGGATATAGATCTTAAATCTCTGGGATATGTCCGGATGGATAAAAAAATCCCGGAAGCCGTGTGCCGCCAGCAGCCTTTAATGACTTATGCGCCCGGCTCGCCCGCCGCCCAGGATATTCAGGCTATTGCCCAGCGCCTTCAGAACGCGCGCCTGAATATGCTTGACTGGTTAAGCGATCGGGAAATTTTGAGCGTAATCCATTCCAAAAAGGATTAGACCAAAGCAAATTCCGCTCAAGGTTTTTTACCGCATCTATATTGTCCATTCTTGATTTTTTGTTTTCTCTGCTTCATGCTATCAATTGCTGGCAGAAAAATGGTTTTTGCAAAGCTTTCAGCCTGAAAATCCTGTTACCCTGAAAAAGAGTTTTAAAATCGGGAAATTTTCGCAGGAGAGGTCATGAATAAAAGCGAGCTAATAAAGGCCCTTTCTGAAGAGGCCAATATAGGCCTGGATGATGCGACCAGCGTGGTCAATATTTTTTTTGATTCAATGAAAAAGTCCCTGAATGAAGGTGATCGGGTGGAAATAAGGGGATTTGGCAGTTTTAAAATCAAGGATTATGAGGGATATTCAGGCAGAAATCCCAAGACCGGACAGAGCGTGGCTGTCGTGCCCAAACGCTTGCCTTTTTTCAGGGCCGCGAAAGAATTAAAAGAATTTATTAATGAGTAGATCCGCAATCTTTTCAAAAATATATTTATTGCATAAATCATAAATACATATCCAGTTTTAAGGAGATTCACATGGTATTTACGGGCGTTCTGACGGCAATGGTGACTCCATTTAAAAACAACGCCATCGATGAAGAGGCATTCCGGGCCTTTATAGAATGGCAAATTGCCCAGAACATTCATGGACTTGTACCATGCGGAACAACAGGAGAATCGGCAACCTTAAGTCATGAAGAACATGAGAGATTAATTGAAATATGTATTGAGCAGGTGGCCGGACGCGTTCCCGTGTTGGCTGGCTGCGGCTCAAATAATACAGCCGAGGCAGTATCCCTGACCAAATTCGCGAAGAAGGCGGGGGCGGAGGGCGCCTTGCTGATTACCCCATATTATAACAAGCCAACCCAGCAAGGTCTGTACGAACATTTTAAAACCATCGCCAAGGCAGTGGATATTCCGCTTATTCCCTATAACGTGCCTTCCCGCACCGGATGCAATATGCTTCCTCCGGTTGTTGCCAAACTTGCCAATGAATTTGACAATATAGTGGCAATCAAGGAAGCCACTGGCGATATGAACCAGATGAGCAGCCTTATGGAAATTTGTCCGTCCAATTTCGCGATTTTAAGCGGTGATGACCTGACAGCTTTTCCCCTGCTTGCCCTGGGAGCCAAAGGCATAATTTCAGTCACCTCAAATGTGGCACCCGCCCGCGTTTCCGCCATGTACAACGCGATGGCGGCTGGCGATCTGAAGAAGGCGCGCGAACTTCACTATTCGTTATTCATGCTGTCCAAAGCCATGTTTATGGTGACAAACCCGATACCGGCAAAAACCGCGCTCGGTCTTATGGGCAAAATGTCTCCCGAACTTCGCCTTCCACTTTGTCCCATGTCCGCAGAAGAGGAAGCCAAACTCGCCGAAGTCCTCCTGGAACAGGGACTTTTATCCAAAGGTTCAAATAAAACCCAATAGCGACAAGAAAAATATGAAAAGGGCCGTTAAAATGGGCCCTTTTTTATTTAAAATTATAAAATAAAAAATTAATTCATATATTTGGATTAAAATCTCTGGAATTTATCATAATAAGATCAATTAAGTGTCTTATAATTTGGCGATAGATGAAAATCGGTATTATTCTGATATTAATTAAAAATCCTGAATAAAATCTTGTTTCTAAAAGCTTCCTCAATATCATTATAATTTTATGAATTGCCAATAGTATCCGTACCTTATCAAAAACTGGACGGTATTATTTTTAAAAG
>CAYNKM010000320.1:0-2635 GCA_964397795.1 uncultured Desulfovibrio sp.
TATTTATCGCGGCCAGTCAAAAAGAGATGAGGATCAATAAAACCTTGCCAATAGACAATATAAAATTTGATTCTTCATGTTTTTTTGATGAGTTTGCCCAGTATTCATTATATATGACTATTATAAATAACTATTTTCCCGAATTACTGTCAGATGATGTAAAACAGGATTTTTATAAGGAAAGTATCAATTTTCTTGATAAAAATGATTTTTCAACATTTTCGGCGGCGCAAACCATAAGGGCAATCTCTTCATTGGGAAAAATGGATCGGAAAAATAATTTACCTGTTGAAATTTATTGTGAAGATAAATTGGGAGAATCCAGTACTTTCGCAAATGGGGCCGCTTTAAGTTATAAAACTGATTTTTGTCCGCGCTTTTTGACCAGGGGAAATACCGAAGGTTTATTTTGGCAGATCGCCACTACGGGCTATGAAATGGATACACAAAATAAAGCCCAGTCAAATGGATTGGAGATTGAAAAAGACTATCTTGATATGGATGGCAATAAAATAATTCAGTCATCTCCAGGACAGGAAATACTTGTCAGAATACGGGCGCGTTCAGAAAAAGGTTATATAAAGGATTGTGTCATTATGGATCTTCTTCCAGGATGCCTGGAAATGGCAATTGATGATAAGGCGGAAAAGGATTTGCCTGACAGGATTGCCCACATTGACAGACAGGAAGACCGAATCCTGATTTTTACAGATCTGGACAGCAATCCTCTTGAATTTGTTTATAAGACCAGAGCGGCATCTGAGGGAGATTTTAATTGCGCTCCAACTTATGCGGAGGCGATGTATCAGAGATCTCTATCAGGCAGGAGCAATGGAGCCAATTTTGTCATTAAAAAATGAATAAAAATTATTTGTTAATCATAAAAAGGATATTTTTAATTATCCTGATTCTTTTTTCTGGCATTTTTTTTACCATCCTCTTTTCAGAAAAGCCGGATCTCCTGGAGAATATTTCCTATGGCACTCTGGTTGTGGACAGTAATAATAATTTATTACACGCAAGTTTAAGTGAGGATGAAAAATACCGTTTTCATATACCTTTGGAGGAGATTAACCCCTACGCGATCCATTGCCTGATACAGTATGAAGACAAGTTGTTTTATAACCATCCAGGAATTAATATTTTATCAATGATAAGGGCAGCTTTTCAGTATCCATTGACTGGAAGGCTTGCCGGTGGTTCAACAATAAGCATGCAGCTTGCCAGAATGCTGTTCAGGCTCAAGACATCAAATTTGTCTGGAAAATTAAAGCAGATATGGTGCGCGCTTATTCTGGAGCGGCATTACAACAAGGAAGAGTTGCTGGAAGCCTATTTCAATCTTGCTCCCTATGGTTCCAATATAGAGGGAATAGAAGCCGCATCCCGCATATATTTTCATAAATCCGCAAACAGATTGACTGAATCGGAATGTATTGCCCTGACAATAATCCCTCAAAATCCGGTAAATAGAAATCCCTGTCATGGCAAGGATTTCAAAAAAGCTTATATTCGCTTTTCCACAGCATTAAAAGCGGAAACAAAGCCCAATCTGAAAATTTATGGATTTGAAGATATGCCGTTTTCAGCTCCTCATTTATCATGCCAGCTGGAAAGAAATCACAAGGGAAATGGCGGAATTGTCCATACGGGTATAGATGGCGTTTTGCAGCAGGATTTGGAAAGAATTCTTATAAACTATGTCCAGCGTGGTAAACGTTATGAAATAAACAATGCTTCGGCTCTTATTATTGATTGCAGTAATATGATGACTGTCGCCTATGCGGGGTCGGCAAATTTTTTTGATAAAAATATTCAGGGACAAATCGATGGCATAAGGGCCAGACGCTCCCCAGGCTCCACTCTGAAACCATTTATATATGCCCTGGCAATGGAACAAGGCCTGATTCACCCCATGAGCATCCTGCCTGACAGTCCAGGATCTTATGGATTATATACGCCCGATAATTTTGATCATTCTTTCCGTGGCCCTGTTTCCGCCAAAGATGCTCTTAAATCCAGTCGCAACTTGCCTGCCATATGGTTAACCAATAGGCTGAATTCACCTGATTTCTATAATTTTTTATTATCAGCCCAGGTAAAATTTCAATATGATTCAAATCATTACGGACTTGCCCTGACTCTGGGCGGAGCGGAAGTGAATATGAAAGAACTGGGCGCTCTTTATGCCATGCTTGCCAATAAGGGGATTTGGAAAAATTTGCGTTTCACAAAAGACGAGCCCCATTCCGCAGGAAAACAGCTTCTGTCACCAGAAACCGCGTGGATAACAGTACAAATGCTGCGTGAGGAAGAATTTGTCGCGGGGCCAAAAAAGATACCCGTATATGCAAAAACTGGAACATCAAACGGATTAAGAGATGCCTGGGCCGCAGGAATATGTGGAAAATATGTTGTTATTGTCTGGGTAGGGAATTTTGATAATCGTTCAAACCCATATTTTGTGGGAGCGAAAAGCGCGATGCCCCTTTTTGAGGAAATCGTCACCGATTTGGCCTATCAAAAAAAATTAATAGATTATTTTTTTGATCGACCGGAAAATGTTTCTCAAGCTACGGTTTGTCTGAATACCGGCGACTTATATACAGGTCAATGTGACAATACAGAAAAAACA
>CAYNKM010000321.1:0-2630 GCA_964397795.1 uncultured Desulfovibrio sp.
GAATGGTATCCGCATTGGGAGATCTTGCCTTGCGCAAATACCATCTGATTGATCTGGAGCGGATATGCAGGACGCGTTCTTCAGTGCTCTGAATTTCTTTCCTCTTGTAATTTTTAAATCCCGCTTTTCCAAATAAGGGAAACATAAGTATTTAAATCTTCATTACATTTACAAAAGTGGATTTGGAAGATTTATGCCGTAAAAACACCTTAAATGAATCGGGGCTTTTTGCCAGACATTTTTCAGAAACCGGAATATATTTATTATCCTTATAGATATATTCCCTGTAAACTATTTTATCCTTTGCCATCCCATAATAACAGACCTCATAATCGGCCTCATTGAGAGTATTTTCAAAATCAATCTTTAGAGCGGAAATTTTTCCATCTTTCTCTTCCAAACTTATTGTAACTTTTGGAATAAAAAATTTCTCAAAGGGATATGTTTCTTTCATACTTTTTAAGGGAAAGATAAAATCGTCCAGCGAAAAAATACGGGATGCCATTATTCTGAATCTGGCAGGGCTTTCCACATAATAAAGAGTGGCTATATACAAAAAATGCGCAAGAACTTTGGATAGATCCGGATATTTATTTTCAATGCGGGCAAGCGCCTGGGCCAATTCCAGCCTGCAATATAAATCTTCCTCATCCTTTGAATCCAATTGTTTATTTGAGCAAAGATCCAGCAGGGATTTCCATGCCCCTTGGGTGGCCTCTCTCCATTCCTTACGCTTTGTCTGTATTTTCTGGTTATCAATTTGTGGACTTTTGGCAGAGTTCTTCCGCGCATAATCCCATTCTTTCCAGTAGTCGAAGGAAGGCAATACAGGATTGAAAGCTTTGGTCAAATCATAAATCGCCCTGGCCGCGATCTGATCTTCCTCACTTAATAATTTATTCGCATAATAAAGATTTTTTGATTGCAAGGGATGTATTATGGGTACTCCATGAAAAAAATTAAAAATTCTTAAGCCAAAATGTTTGCGGGCGCGGGAATCTTCGTAAAATCTTTGCATCCCCTCATTTATGGAATATTTTAAATATTCCTTCATGTTGTCCAGAAAATATTCTTTCAGTCTTGAAAATCTTTCCCTGTCCAATCCTTTCGTATAACTGCTGTCTTCAAAATATTGAGTAATTTTTTCCTCAAAGGTAACGCCCTTTTTTTTGTCAAAAACATTATGCAAATAATTTCGATATATCTCTCCCAGTCCTCCAGACAGGGAAATATCACGTATTTTCTCTTCGGCAGTTCCGGCATAACTGGGACTAGTATGGAAACTGCGCGGCATCCTGTTATAAAGCCCCATAAAATAACTGCGCCAGAGAGCATAATTAAATTCCTTGGGCAGGTATCGCGTCTTATAATTATGCTTTTTTCTGTACGGATAGCCAAAATGACTGGTCAAAGCCAATGAAACCGATAAATCCTGGCTCTCTTTTACATCCAGGGTCACTATATCAAGTTTGCCTTTTATTTCTGGAACATTGGTGATAGCCCCAAAAAGCATCCGGCTATCCTTGCCGCCAGATAAATCCATATGGTAATGAGCATCAGGGAATTCTTTCATCAAGCTTTTTATATTATTGCAAATATCTTCCTTACCTTTTTGTATCAAATCATCATAACTGTGATTTATATCTTCATAATTTTTCTTCTGTATGGAAAGTCCATCCTTATTTAAAATGATATAATGATTCCGGCCCAGATAATTCAGATTTTTTATGGGCGTGTCATTATTGAATGATTGATCCTTAAAAAGATAGGAGAACAGGGCCAAAGATGAAATAAAAGGCTGGTTGAGATCGGGATTTAAATTCAGATTCGCAAGAGTAATCGCTATAAGATGCGCCCTGTTGGAAATAATGGCCAGGTTATTTCCAGAATAATAAAAAAGACTTCCCATGCCAAAAAAATCCTGACAGGCTCTGACTGAATCCGTTTCGCATTGGATATAGGTAAAATTTCCCGTTGTTTCAGCCATCTCGTCAAATTCCGGATCTTCATGCTTTATCGCTCCATAGAGAAATCCGGATGATCTGAAAGCGTATCCGCAAATTAGCCGGTTTTTATATAAGGGGAAAGAGCTATAGAGAACAGTGGAATCAAAAAGAGGATAGCGAGAAAAAAAACTGCAATTGTCCAGAAAATTCAGGGGGCCAATTTCCCTTGTCCCGCTCTCCCCCTTTTTTCTAAAATTTCGCAATTTCTCCAGAATACCAGTCTCAGGCTTGTCAGGCTTGGGCTGTGATAATCCGCTTATTATGATAAAATCATGAAATGGACGCGGAGAACGTACAAAACCGTCATGCTCCCATTTTTCTCTTGTTTCATCCATAAAATTTTTTCTCTTAAATTCAAAATTAATCTTTGCTATTTATAGCCTTGGCTTTTTATTTTTTTTTCAATTCCATCTTTCTTTTTATGGCGGAAAGATTATCAACCATATTCCAGATTTCAAAAAGGGATATAAGGGAGTCGTCGATTTCCGCATCGGTCATCAGCTTATCCTGATTCAAATCTATCAGATGAATCAATAATTTTAATATTGGAGGATTATCAAAGGCCTGATGACCATCTAAGCCCGTGTACATCATAAGCGCCAGGTTTTTATGTCTTGTAAAACC
>CAYNKM010000322.1:0-2621 GCA_964397795.1 uncultured Desulfovibrio sp.
AAATGGTTGAAGGTCCTAGGCTTGCCTGGCGCGCTTCCAAACAGCATATGGCTACCGAATTGGTGTCCGGAAAGCGCGGCCAAATTTTTGACCGCAATGGCCAGGCCCTGGCATTAAGTGTTGAAGCAAAATCCATTTGTGCCAAACCTGCAGAAATTACCGATTTACCGCGGGTGCTTTCCACCGTCGCTCCTCTTTTAAATATCAAGCCGGAAAAATTGGCCCAGACATTAAATGACAATAGTAAAAAATTTGTCTGGTTAAAGAGAAAAGTGGATGACACTACTGCCGAAGCAATCAGAAAGGCCAATCTGTCCGGTATTGGATTATCAAAGGAATACGATCGCTTTTATCCTTTTAAACATATGGCAGGCCAGCTTCTCGGATTTGTGGGAATGGATGACAAGGGGCTGGAAGGGCTTCAGCGTTCCCTTGATTCCCGGCTTGGAGTAATGCCTGTCCGGCAGATTATCCAGCGCGATGCCATGGGTCGTAAATTTTATATAAATGATCCTGGCCAGGGTGAGCCAGCGGGTGAGAACGTGACCTTAACCCTGGA
This sequence comes from uncultured Desulfovibrio sp., assembly GCA_964397795.1. Classification (GTDB taxonomy): domain Bacteria; phylum Desulfobacterota; class Desulfovibrionia; order Desulfovibrionales; family Desulfovibrionaceae; genus Desulfovibrio. Next base: position 560 of record CAYNKM010000322.1, read on the forward strand.
TATGAATATTCAATTTATGGCGGAACAGGCGATAGTAAAAGCTGTCAAGGAATATGACGCGCGTTGGGGCGGGGCTCTCGTAGTTGATGTAAAAAACGGAGATATCCTTGCCTGGGCGCAGTATCCATTTTTTAATCCCAATAATTACAGGGATGTCTCGCCAAAAGTTTACAGAAACCGGCTGGCGGCGGATGCCCTGGAACCTGGATCAACTTTTAAACCCTTTGTGATGGCGGCCGCCCTTCATGATAACAAGGTCACTCCAAATACCCTTATAAACTGCGAAGGCGGCAGATGGGTTTATAAGAATAATACTATCAGGGATACCTCAATTCGGGGAATTTTGCCGGCAAGCAAGGTAATGCGCTATTCTTCCAATATTGGCATGGCAAAAATTGGGCAGAGTCTGGGCGTTAGGCCTTTATACAAATATTTGCGGGCATTGGGTTTTGGGGAATCAATAGATATTCCGGTGGCCAACAGTAAGGGCATTCTGCGTTCCCCCCGGGACTGGGGAGAAATGGATCTAATTTCCACTTCTTTTGGACAGGCATTATCCGTAACCGGATTACAAATGGCCCAGGCTTATTTAACATTATTAAATAATGGTGTTTATAAGCCTCTGCGCCTGATTTTCGAGGATTCCAGCGTAGAGGAAAAACCAAGACGTATTTTTAGTGAAAAAAGCGTCCAGGAAGTTATGGACATGATGCGGGATGTTGTCGAGGAATCGGATGGAACAGGTAAAAGGGCGAAAATCTCCGGAATTGAAACTGCCGGAAAAACTGGTACCGCCCAGAAAGCTGATTTGCGTTCCAAATCCTATGGCGAAAAGAGGCTAGCCTCGTTTGTAGGTTTTATTCCCGCGAAAGACCCGCGTTTCTTTATCCTGGTTCTTGTGGATGAACCTGTTCATAATATATATGGAGGTGTGGTGGCCGCCCCTGTCTTTAAAAATATCGCCACCCACATCCTGACTCATACCGGAATTTTAAATGAAAACGCTTTTTGCAATCTGGAAAAGGACAAGAAAAAACATGTTAGAGGTCTGAAGCTTGCTTCCAATACTTCAGTTCCCTGGGAAAAGAACAAAGAAGACAAAGCAGTATATGTGTCAAAAAATACAGGAATGAAGTTACCTGGTCATCTGGCAAAAAAAGCCAGCATGGTTCCGGATGTGATGGGAAAAAGCGTCAGAAACGCTGTTGAACTCTTTGCCAGGGCGGGAATTGTTCCGGAGTTGAAGGGAAATGGAAGCAAGGTGGTGCGGCAATCACCTCCAGCTGGAAGTCCCTGGCCGGAAAAAGAAGAAAAAACCAGTTATATCCTGTGGCTGTCAGAAAGATAAAATGGAATTCAATCAATTTATATCGACATTTTCCCCGGATGAGTCCGATTTAAGGGATGATTCAAGAAAAGTGAAAGAGGGGGATATATTTATAGCCGTTCCCGGAGAATCCTGTGAAGCGCATATAAAAGACGCTATTAATAGGGGCGCAAAATTTATTATATGTGATAAGGAATATATTCCGGCGGAAGGAGAAACGGGAATTTATATAAACCATCCTGATATTCGTTCCGCTCTCGCAAAACTTGCGTCTGTCAAATGGCAGACAGAAAAGCATAACATTAAATATATAGGAATTACCGGAACAAATGGCAAAACAACCAGCGCGAACATGCTGGATAGTCTTTTTACGGCCTTGAATCATAAATGCGGATTACTGGGGACAATAAAATATAAATGGCCAGGTTTTACACAACCCGCCCCACTGACAACGCCAGGAGCCCTCAGTCTGCACGAAATGTTAAAAAAGATGGATAACGCCGGCGTCAATACCTGTATAATGGAGGTTTCATCCCATGCCCTGAGCCAGAAAAGGGTAGCGGAGATTCCCTTTTCTGCCGCTCTTTTTACAAATCTTACCCAGGATCATCTTGATTACCATAAGGATATGGAAAATTATTTCAGGGCCAAGGCGTCCCTTTTTCTTGATTTGCCAAAAAAGGACAAGGCAATCGCCATAAATCAGGATGACCCGTATGGAAGACGCCTGCTGGA
>CAYNKM010000323.1:0-2621 GCA_964397795.1 uncultured Desulfovibrio sp.
AGCATTTGCCATAAATTTATTTTTTTGTGAAAATCCCTTTTACATATGGCTGAACGCCTGGGAGTGTTATGACCACAATATGTAACAACCAACATATAATTAATCAAGAGGAAGCTTTGTCAAATGCGTCTGATTCCCACAAGCTGAACGAGGGACAAAACCCTGGAGAGAAGGGACAGGTCCGCTCTCCTGGACGCCCCAGGGGATTCGATCGGGAAAAGGTCCTGTGCAAGGCTCTCAAGCTTTTTTGGGAGCAAGGCTATATGCAGACAACTATGGCCCAGTTATGTGACGTTATGGATATCCGCTCTCCAAGCCTATATTGCGCTTATGGAAGCAAGGCGGACCTTTTTCTCGAAGCTCTTAAATATTACAAGGAAAAATACTGGTCTGAAGCCTTTGCCCAATTCCTGGCAACAGATAATTTGTATGAGGCGACAAAAAAACTTTTTGATGATACGGCCCGTATCCTGCTTGCTCCAGATGCTCCGTGCGGATGTCTCACTGTTTATTCAGCCATGACGCTCCCCCCAAAAGAGAAGGAGATTCTTCAAACGATTGCAAAAATGCGTAGTGATACAAAGAAAATTTTCAGGGAAAAACTGAAAGACGCGGTCAGGAGCGGGCAAATACCTGCCGATAGCAATATACCCGCAATCACTGGCGCGCTTGCAAATTTTTTTGAAGGGTTATCTTTACAAGCCCGTGATGATATCTGTCTTTCGGAGCTTCTCGAAATAGCGGCATTGGGAGTGGATCTTCTTCCGCAAAAAAGAGGAAATACTCCAAAGTGACGCTTATATTGAAGATGTGCGCAATGACGAAATGGAGGCGCGGGGCAAATCTGTCTATAATATGCCAATTTATCAATTTGAGACAGGCGAAACCTTTTCAGGCATAAGCTCGCTTGCCAGCAATGGCATTGAGGAAATAATCTTAACAAAAGAGGTAAAAAAATGGAACAGGAACAAATTCCATATGATTTGCTTAATCCCGCCCCTCCATCAGAAACATTGAGGCGTGAAAGATATGAACAGCAAAAACGCAGTCGCTATATCCAGATTGTAAGGCCGGATGGTTCCTCCTTTCAGGCTTTGATCAGACCTCCCAAGGATGAACAGAAAAAGTCTCCAGTTATCCTCTGGATACACGGTGGAGCATACTGGACAGGTAGCAGTGACTGGATATTTAACAATATGGCTACACAAGTGGCAGATAAATGCCTCACTGTCGCGCCAGACTATCAACTTGGACCTTATCCTGGACCCTTAAGAGATTGCCTTTCAACTTTGGAGTGGATAGTGGGGAATTCCGAGTCACTTGGCGTTGATTTGCATCAGCTGATTGTAGGTGGAGACAGCGCGGGAGGAGCCTTGGCGATAGCGGTCTGTCTCTATGCCCGGGATCATTCCGGGCCAAAGATTGCGCTACAAATCCCACTATATCCAATGATGGATTATAGAATGATAACTCCTTCTTCCCGCAACAATACTTCTCCAGGTTGGGGATCACTGGACAATGCCCGGGCCTGGGCCAACTATCTCCAAAACATACAAGGCGATGTCCCAGTTTATGCTTCGCCAGCCCTGGAAACCAATTATCGCGGTCTGCCACCCTGTATAACAATGGCAGGGGGAATAGAAGTATTCCTGGATGAGACAATAGAATATGTAAAAAATCTTGAGAAAGCCGGTATTCACGTTGAATTCAAGATTTTTCCCGGCGCCTATCATATGTTTGACGTTTACGCTCCAGAATCGCGATATGCAAAGGAGGCGCGCGCCTTCTTCAATAAGGCATTTGATTACGCGCTGATGCATTATAGGACATAAAAATTGTATTGAAGAACTGCCAGGCCGGGAGGTTCATATCTTGATAGCATGATGTCAGATAAATTTAAAAAACTTGCTGAAAATATGACCTCCCAATTTTATTTTTGTTTGTTTCAGGCATTATAGGTTTTTACTGAAATTCCAAACGGATTATTCATAGCTGGCGTCCATAAAATTACCCTGGAAGAATAGCAGATGTCTTTTAGAGCTTGGTAGAGGTGTTGATAATGAAGTTCAAAGACTTTGCCAACCAACTATATTCGCTTATTTATGTCAAGATTTGTGACCTTATATATGGATTAACCAAAAAGGGGTATGATTACGTTGATGAAACTCCCTTTTATAACTTTGACTTTATGAGAGCGACGAATCCATATTCAAAAGATAAGTTTCATATCGCTATCCCCTATATTCAAGAAACGGGGAAAGAATATTTTGTAGTATGTGACCATTGGAGTAGACATAAATCAACAAAATGCGCAAAGATTAGCTTTCATTCTCCTGAATATGTGAGGGACTGGCAATTTTTGGGAAAGAAAAAGTGGATATTGACCAGAGAAGAGAAGGAAAATTTGATTGCCTTTCTTAATCAAAGTATACCAGATTATATATCAAGGTGGAAAGACATAATCTGTACCTATAACAATAATCAACAATATGTTGATGAAGTACAGGATATTCCAGAAGACCTTCCTATGCCCGATTACATGCAGTTGCCGGAAAAGTAAAGTACTGTAACCAGGAATAAATTTTAGGCTCTCGTCTGTAAACCAAGAGCCTTTTTTTGTG
>CAYNKM010000324.1:0-2613 GCA_964397795.1 uncultured Desulfovibrio sp.
TTTGTGAACAAAAGTTTTCTCCCCCAGACCCCCTTTTTCAAAAAACTTTAATTTAAAGGAAATGTGAATGGATAATATATTTAAATAATTATTTAATTATTGAATATTAATTCAAATTTCCATAATCAGGCGATTAAATAAGAGCGTAATGCTTTATAACATTGACAAGGACATACGGGATTTTTCTGATGCGTATGTCCTTTTTTATCTGAAACAGGGCGAAAATCAATTTTCCCAGGAGATACCATAGCATTTGAGGAGCAGTTTTTCAGCATATTCTGGAGAATATGTATATCGGGATCCGCAGGTTTCCTGCAACGCCTTTACATCCTCCATTCTGGAAAATATCTGGTCTGCCAGGATCTTCCAGTCAATTTCTCCCTTTTTTATTTTTATAAGCTGCTCCCTGTTCCGCAGGGGAAATATTATCTTGCCAGTCAGCAGAAGTTCCTCAATTTCATCCAGAGCTCTCACGGCATGAGAGACGGCTTTAAAGTCCACTCCCTCATTTTTTTCAGCCAGAAGGGCGCTTTCCCCATATTTTTCAAGGTCGGCGTCAATTCTCTTTTTAAATTCTCCGATTTTTATATTTTGCGAATGAAGTTTTCCGCAGAGGAAAAGAGATTTTCCCTCATGGGAATCTGCAATGAAACAGTATTTGTCATTATTTACAAGGAATACCAAATCATCCATATAATCGCCGAATCTTCCGGTGTGATTATTTAAATCAAGCCATTTTTGGACCTGGAGAAATGTGCCCAGACGCGATCCTCTTATTCCGTATTTTCTTGTCTGGTATAAACAGTATTCTTGCCAGCTTTTTGTATTACACAAATCCATAAGGCGGAGGGGGTGGTCAAATACCGGATCAAGGACAGGCGAGCGGAAGAGTGTGCAGTCACTGTTGGAAGGCGAGAACAGTAAATCAATCGCCCCAATATTGCCTTCGGGAAGCAAGTGAAGAAGCCAGTTTTCCAGCGACCATAAATCTATGTCAAGATCTTCACGAGTATTCCTTTCCAGATCGGAAGCGGTGGAATAATGAATATGCCTACTGTTTTTTCCCAGGATAATTGACTTGAGCGAGGGCAGAAAAATCCCGTGCACATCCAGATCGGAGGCGCCAGTTGATGTGCCATATAAATCAGAACCGAAGGCAGTAAGGTACAAAAGCCTGGAATCGGCAGACTTCAGGAGATCTCGCGTTTTTTCAATGGCTATTTTATATAATCCGTTTTTGCGCATAATTAGTTTGGTTCTTATTATGCATTGATTTTCTGGGGGATGACAATAGCTTGCCCTTGTCTACAAATTTTCATTGTCTGTATTGAAACAATTTGCGGGCCAGTTTTAGCGTCAGGATTTCAGGAAAATTCACAGGGCTGCCAATCCCTGTTAGCCAGCGTGTCGTGACAGGTAATTCCAGGCATCCTTTAATATGTCTTTCAGTCCAAGGCGGGGTTGCCAGTCCAGTTCCTGCCGGGAGAGGTTGGCGTTGGCCACCAGACTGGGAGGATCCCCGGGCCGGCGTTCCAGTTCCCGTACCGGTACGTCCCTGCCTGAAACCTCTTTAACGCCATCAATTATCTGGCGCACGGAGTAGCCTTTTCCTGTTCCCAGGTTCAAGGCCTTGTTCAGGGATTTTTTCATTAACTTTTCCGCGCCCAATTTATGCGCCAGGGCCAGATCGTCCACATGGATATAATCCCTGATACATGTTGCGTCCGGCGTGGGATAATCTGTTCCGTAAATATCGACATGGGGTATTTCGCCCAGGGCGGCGAAAATCACGCGGGGGATAAGATGTGTTTCCGGCTCATGAAGCTCGCCTATTTCGCCATCCGGACTTGAACCGGCGGCGTTGAAATAACGCAGGCTTAACCAGCTGATTCCACAGGCCAGGGCATAGGAGGCCAGCATTTTTTCCATAAAAAGCTTGCTTTCTCCATAGGGATTTATGGGATTGAGCGGGCAATCCTCGGAAATTGGCATTTGTTCTGGTTGTCCATATACCGCGCAAGTACTGGACATGACAATATTATTGACTCCTTCCTGGCGCATGGCTTCCAGAATACTCAAGGTTCCGCCCACATTATTTGCAATGTATTTGCCAGGTTCTATAACTGATTCCCCTACGCAAGAGTAGCCGGCAAAGTGAATTATTGCGTCCGGTCTGTAATTTTTCATGGCCTGACGCAGGTTTTCCGTATCGCGGATATCGCCATAAACAAAATCTCCCCATTTTACAAAATCCCTATGGCCTGTGCTTAAATTATCATAAACAGTCACGGAATGTCCTGATTCCGCCAGCAGTTTACAGGTGTGGGATCCGATAAAACCGGCACCTCCTGTAACCATAATTTTCATAAAAATCTCCTTTTTTCAGAATGGATTTATTTAATACACTCTTGTGAAACCATGCGCTGTTTTTTCTGAGGAATAAAACTTTTATCAGCAAGGGCAGACGGCATCCCCAGGGCGGAAAAACTATCCAAGACCGCGCAGTCTCTTGCTCCAGGCCTTCAGGAAACTTTAATTATCAATGTGTCCCATTGTAAATTCAGCTTTTATGTTTTGGCCTTGTTTTCTATCAACGGATAATAAAAGAGCGTA
>CAYNKM010000325.1:0-2605 GCA_964397795.1 uncultured Desulfovibrio sp.
CCGGTCGTTTACCCTGCGGTACTATTAACAAAAGCTCAATTGAGCCAGTTGCGCGAACAGTTAAAAACCATAATCAAGACCGCGGAAGAAGCGTTTCTTCAGGATAGCGAACAATTTAATTTTTATGAGCAGCTTATGAGCGCTGCCGCCCAAATGAGCAGGGATCCTTCGTCCTTTAATAATGATCCCAAGGCTAATCTTGCTCAAAAAGGCGTTCTTCTGGAAGTGCTGGATGGACTTCCCTACAAGAGCCGCGTGCTCCGGCTGACTCCGGAAGACTGGAGCAATATGAGCACCGGTCAGCAGCAGGAATTCATAGGTCGTCTTAAGGGACTTGTCCAAAACTATGAAACATATGATCGTGATAAAAATTGGGAAGGCTTTGGCTCCCGCGAACCAAATGAAAAAGTTTATCGCGTGCCATTAAGTAATTTGCCATGAATATTCTAGAGCTTAAGGGCGTTTCCAAATCAAGGGAACAGGGTTCAGATTACAGGCTGGAAATCCCCAGTTTCAATATCGGCGAGAGGGAATATGTCGCAATCACGGGTCCAAGCGGTTGTGGCAAAAGCACAACCCTGGATATGGTGGGCATGATTCTCTCTCCCGATGAATCCGATGTTTTTGCCCTGAACCTGCCTTCAGGTCAAAAAGATATTGCCGAGCTCTGGAAAAAAGGCCAGCTTGATCGTCTGACAGAACTCAGAAGGCAAAATTTGGGCTATGTCTTGCAGACTGGCGAACTTTTTTCGTTTTTAACAGTACGAGAAAATATCGAACTGGCGGGGTTGACCTCAGGCAAAAGCAGACAGGAAGCCAGCAAGCTGGCGGATGACCTGATGAACAGGCTTGATATTAAAAATCTGGGTCATGTAAAACCGGCTCGATTATCCATTGGGCAAAGGCAAAGGGCGGCAATAGCCCGCGCCATTGCTCCAATACCAAAACTGCTTCTGGCAGATGAGCCTACCGCCGCTCTTGATCCTGGTCTGGCGGAACATGTAATGCGTCTCTTTCTGGATACTGTCAAGGATTTCGGATCTTCCGTGATTCTTGTATCTCATGATCTCGGGCTTGTTCATAAATTTGGTTTCCGGGAAGTCAAAATTTCCCTGGAAAGGAATGGCGATCATATAACGGGAGTTCTGGATGACCGCGCAAACTGAAAAAGACTCTTCCAGCCTGCTCAAGCTGTCCGTATGGCTGGCTGCCCGCGACTGGATGCAGGAATTCAGCCTTTCCATTTGCAGTATCCTGGCGTTGGCCAGCATGCTCGCGCCCCTCCTTGTTTTGCATGGCGTTCATAATGGAGTTATTCAGCGTCTGCGCGAAAATCTGATGAAAGATCCTGGCGTCCTGGTCATAATTCCATCAGGAGTCAAGGGAGCGGGATTTTCTGCCTCTTTTCTGGATGAAGCCGGAAAAGCTCCTGGAATTACTTATATTATGGGAAGAACCAGGGCGGTTGCGGCTGAACTTCAGGTTGTTTCGGCCCAGGGAAAACGACAAATTATCACACTGGAAGCGACAAGCGAGGGAGATCCCCTCTTTGCGAAGTTTGACAAGCTTCTGCCGGTTTCAAACCCGGATAATTTGCAGATTGCCTTAACCGCTACTGCCGCCGCCAAGCTGGATGTAAAAACCGGTGATAAGCTGGAAGCTGCCCTAAATCGCAGAACCTCAGCGGGCAGGCCGGAAAGACAAAACCTGCAATTAACCGTAGTGAGCGTTTTACCCCAAATCGCGAGCAATCAGGATGCTGGATTTGTGGATATGCCCTTGCTTCAGGCAATCCAGGATTTCAGGGATGGGATTTCCGCTCCGCTTTTTAATTATAGTGGAGAGCAGGAAGCCCCGACAAGTCGCCATTATGAATCATTCAGGGCTTATGTGAAAGATATCAACGATGTGGAAATAGCGGAAAAATGGTTTAACGAGCATGAGACGCCCGTACAGACACGGGCCAAAGAAATAGCAAATATAAGAAAGATAGATTCAACTCTGGGCGCTGTTATTTCCCTTATTGCCTGCGCTGGCGTAGCCGGCTTTCTGGCGTTTATGGCCAGCACTTCCCTGGCGGCGGTCAGAAGAAAATGGAAAGAGATCGGCATGCTCAGGCTGACTGGTTTTAGCAGACTTTCTCTCTGGGTTTTTCCGCTGGTCCAGGTTGTGCTTACCGGAATATTCGGATGTATTCTCGCTTTCTTATTGTATATAGGCGTCGCGTATTCCATTGACGCCTTTTTTGCGGAAGAAACCGGAAATGAGGCGATTTGCGTTATTTCATTTTCCTCGTTTGCCGTTATTTTTATTGCGGTACAAATATTGGCTATTCTTGCCAGCGGCTGGGCTGCCAAAAAAGCGGCCGCAATATCACCTGTGGATGTTATAAGAGAGGCTTAAATGAAAAAATTTTTTCTGTTTTCAGTCCTTGTTTTAGCTGTATTCTGTTTGTACCAGAATAACACATTTGCCGCCGGGCTTGCCAGAAATTCAGGCCAGCCAGACCTTAATCCAAAAGATTATTATAATCCCCATGAAGATCCAGGCGATATAGAACTGCCTATGCCCAATAATTTAAAGCTTATCTTGCGACCGGTATCAT
>CAYNKM010000326.1:0-2591 GCA_964397795.1 uncultured Desulfovibrio sp.
TGTGGACTGATCCAATGAATGAGGTAAAATGGATTGATATAGAAAAGGAAGGATCGGCCACTATTCGTAAAATTCTGGCCCAAGCGAACGGCAGACCCGGACAAAAATAGGTTGCCCGGGCCAGTTGATAAATTTTAAAATCAGGCTTCGGAAAGATCGTAATAAGCCCTGATCTTGAAGGGCAGATTATATCCGGGAGCCTTGTCAAGTTTAATAAAGCCGGATTTTTCTCCTTCAGGGATTTCAGCCAGGGGAGCGACTCCGAGAGGGGCTGGAAGATTGAGAGGAGCGATATACAGGCTGACTATCTGATCCGAATATTTTTCTCGCAGATATTTCTCAAGTTGGCGGCTTTCTTCCTCTGTAAAAGCCTCCAGAATGCATTTCAATGCCTGTTCCTTTGTGGCATCCTTGATCAGTTCGGCAGGCATTGCCGGATCAGGCGGTCCAACCAAATCAAGTTTTGCAATTTCTTCAATTTCATTTTCCGGATAATCATACCTGAAAAGATGGGCCTCCACATCCTTATGTCCCTTAAAATTTGCCAGGCGCAGGGAAGCCACGTATGTTCTGGGGCACAGGGGTTCTTCTTCAGCCTCGATAAAATTAACATCCATATTGGTCTCCATTAATCCGATAATTGAATGAAAAGCGATAATGAATAAATAAGCCAGATATTTTTTCAGGCATAGAGTAGTCCAAATACAAACTTATTTCCAGAGGGATTTATGCATCTTAATGATGGAATATATAAACCCGCCGTCTTGCCCGAGAACTTTCCCTCCATTCCTTTTGAACTGAATACTTCCTACAAGCCAATGGGGGATCAGCCCCTTGCGATTTCAACCCTGACGGAAAATCTCAAGGCCGGCGTTCCTTCCCAGGTTCTGCTTGGCGTGACCGGATCCGGAAAAACGTTCACCATGGCGAATGTAATCGCCCAGTGCAACAGGCCATCCCTTGTCCTGGCGCCCAACAAGACCCTCGCCGCCCAGCTTTATAACGAATTTCGCGAGCTCTTTCCCAAAAACGCCGTGGAATATTTTGTAAGTTATTATGATTACTATCAGCCGGAAGCCTATGTGCCTTCTTCAGATACCTATATAGAAAAGGATTCTGATATAAATGACAATATTGACAAATTAAGACATGCGGCAACTCATGCCCTGCTTACCCGCCGGGATGTTATTATCGTTGCCAGCGTATCCTGCATATATGGACTGGGATCTCCTGAATATTATGCGCGCATGGTCATACCTGTTGAAATAAATCAGAAAATATCCATGGATAAAATAATGGAGCGGCTTGTTGAAGTCCATTATGAGCGGAATGACTATGATTTCCATCGCGGCACATTTAGGGTAAGAGGCGACGCCCTTGAAATTATACCGGCTTATCACCATGAGCGAGCCTTGCGCATTGAATTTTTTGGCGATGAAATTGACAATATGAGAGAAATCGACCCCCTTACTGGAGAACTATTGTCTGAAATTGGCAAAACAGTAATATATCCCGCGAGCCACTTTGTTTCTGCCCAGGACAATTTAAAAAGGGCGGCAAACGACATAAGGGAAGAACTGGCCGAACGTCTCGCTTTTTTTAAAAATCAGGGCAAACTTGTGGAGGCGCAGCGTCTTGAGCAGCGCACTCTTCTTGATTTGGAAATGCTTGAAGAACTTGGTTATTGCAACGGCATTGAAAATTATACGCGGCACCTGGATGGACGCAAGGAGGGAGAACCGCCATCCTGTCTGATTAATTATTTTCCCAAAGATTTCCTTCTTTTTGTTGATGAATCCCATATTACAGTCCCCCAGATAAACGGCATGTACAAGGGGGATCGATCCCGCAAGCAGACTCTTGTTGATTATGGATTTCGCCTGCCATCCGCGCTTGATAACAGGCCATTGCAATTTGCCGAATTTAATAATTTAATAAATCAGGCGGTTTATGTGTCCGCCACTCCGGGAAAATATGAGATTGACCAGGCCCAGGGCATCATTGCGGAACAGATAATCCGTCCCACCGGCCTTATTGATCCGGAAATTGAGGTTCGCCCTGTAAAGGGGCAAATGGAGGATCTGCTTTCGGCCTGTCGCGCGCGTATTTCCGCCGGCGAAAGGGTTCTTGTCACCACTCTCACAAAAAGGATGGCCGAGGATCTGACCGATTATTGCTGCAGCATGGGAGTCAAGGCCCGCTATCTTCATTCCGATATTGATACGCTGGAAAGGATGCAAATTATAAGGGCCCTTCGGCGGGGCGAATTTGATGTCCTTGTAGGGATTAATCTGTTGCGGGAAGGACTGGACATTCCTGAAATTTCCCTTGTGTGTATTCTTGATGCCGATAAAGAGGGGTTTTTGCGGTCAACGGGTTCTCTCATCCAGACTTTCGGCCGGGCTGCCAGAAATGTGAACGGTAAGGTTCTTCTTTATGCCGATAACATTACCGCTTCAATGAAAAACGCCATGGATGAAACACAAAGGCGCAGAAAGAAGCAGCTGGCATATAATGAAGAGCATGGAATAGGTCCACAAAGTGTCAGGAAAAGCATGGATTCTCCGCTTGATACCTTATATTCGGATAAT
>CAYNKM010000327.1:0-2582 GCA_964397795.1 uncultured Desulfovibrio sp.
TGTCGGCGTTCATGCTTTTGAAAAATTTGGCGTATTCCAGAATATGCAATACGGATCCATGCAAGCCTGACATGGATGTGCAGAGAAATAGAATCTTCACGCTTACTCCAAATCCGATTATAACAAAAGGTTTAAAAACGTGTGTCTTAATAAGAAATGCCAAATTATCTTTTATGATTTAGGAATTCATAAGCATATCTTCAAGGCTTTTTGGCCTATATTTTTCAAACGCTTCCTGCTCCACATATGCCCATTCATACCTAACCTCACTCTGCGCCTTGTTCACATCCTTGCACCACTGCTTTAACCTCTCCATTTTTAACGGCGTGTCCACATCTGCATTGCCCTTGGTTTCCACAATCGCAACGCGGTTTTTGGGCAGTTTGACGATAAAGTCCGGGTAGTAGTGGGAGATATTGCCATCCCTGTTAACATAATCAAGCTTGAAATTGACCGCAAGGTAGTTTTTGGCATAGGCCACAACGTCCTTGCACTCCTCCAGAAAAGCTGCAAATTCCAGCTCAAAGTGGCTGTCGCCAATTATGTGATTAAATACGCTTTTTTTGGGGCTTAAATATTCCTGCTGCTTGACCATAAACGGTCTTGTCTTGAGCAGGCTGATATATTCCCGGATTTCCGCGTCGCCCCTGTCCTGAACAGTAAGGGCGTTAATGGCTTTCTTGAAACTTTCAATCAGCGTGCGGGTAGCCGCCAGTTCGGAGAGGTTACGCAGGGTGTTCGCGTCATTCAAATCAACATGCCGGTCAAAGAGTTCATTGGCAACGAAGGCTTTCACCTTGCCATACAGAACGTCATAGCCGCTGAACAGGCGCAAGTCCTTCATTATGCTCTGAACGAACCAGCCCAGCGCATTGCGGTAATCGGCAACTCCAGCGCCGTCAATTTCCGTAATGTGGGAAATCTCATCGGTCGTAATATCGCGAAAGACAATCTGGCGTTTTTCCTCTTCTGTAAATTCTTTATATGGCAATTTCTCGTGACCAAATGAGGTGATATCCAGCTCGGTCAGATTTTTATATTCCCGATAAATATGCGGCGTGAGAATTGGCAGCTCAATATCGAGAATATCCAGATTCTTGTTCACATTGCCGCTATCAATCTCGATGACAAGTGGAGCAGTCGCTTTGGCTTGATTACCCATTGGCTTGCGCTCAAGAACGACACCTTCTTCCTGAATTGTCTCCACAAAATCCATAAAGGTGTTTGTGCCGATGACGCTGACGTACTCCTCCATGTCGCCAGGATACATCTTCCTAAGGCCACGCCCCAGGGTCTGTTCGGGCAGAATATTGCTTTTGGCGGAGTAGGCGCGCAGGCCAACGATGGTGGTGACATTGCGCACATCCCAGCCTTCCTTGAGCATCAGCACGGACACAATGGCCTTGTAGGGATTGTCGGGATCATCTATCCTGTTGGATAATTCGCGCAGCCGGTCCAGCTCCTCCTTTTTCCTGCCGGAGCTTGCCTCCGATATTTCGCCATTATCCTTGGTATGAATGACCAGCACAGAGTCCTTCAGTTCCGGGTAGGTTTCCTGCAAATATTCGGCTACATCATCACAGTTGCGGGTATCATCGGTCATGACAAAGAGGATGGCCTTTTTGCCGACTTTTTCATGCTCCGCAAAGGACTTGCGCCATTCAATCACGCCAAGGTCCAGGTAATCCGCATATTTTTCGGTGTATTTGGCGGATTGCCGTTCTCGCAGCTTTTCACGGCTTGGCTTGTCCGGCAAGACCGGATGCTTGACCACATTCTGCGCTATGGCCTCCACAAGCGGATAATCAGAAATTGTCTGTACAAAAATCGCGCCGTTATTGTGCTTGGGTGTCGCTGAAACATCCAGCTGCAAACTCAGGGCGCCGCCTCTCTGGACAAGCTGGTTATGGATATCCTCAATGGATTTAAACCAGGCCAGGTTCTTGTCGTGAATATGGTGCGCCTCGTCATTGATAACCATTAGCTCGTCCAGGTCGCGCACAATCATGCCCAGATCAACTTTTGAATCCGTTGTCGCGCCAACTGGCCTTGGACCAAGGAAATAATCGCGGCTATCCACACCCTCTGGAGAAGGCGGCATATTATTGCTTTCATAGACCCGTTGAATATTGGTCAGAAAGATATTGCCAGTGGGTCTTGTCACCCGCGCTTCATCCTGCCTGTGCACAGTGAGCTGAAAATCATCACGCCAGTTGTGGCCGTCATAGCCATTGTCGGGCAGAACGGGATCTTTAAAGAAAATGCGCAGGCCCTGAAAATCCTTGTAAATGCGATCAAGGACAATGATATTGGGAGTTATGACCAGAAAGTTTCTGGCCAGTTGCGAATCCGGCTCATAGAGCTTGTGAAAGTAACTCCAGGCCAGGGCCAAGGCCATCACCTTTGTCTTGCCACTGCCGGTCGCCATCTTGACAACATAGCGGCGCCAGTTCTCATCAAACATGTTGGCGCTGATCATGCCGGAAGCGCCAAAACGCATCAGGTCAAACTTGTCCTTCGCGCCTATGACATCATAAAGATATATAATTGTCTCCAGAGCCTCGCGCTGGGCAAAATAATAC
>CAYNKM010000328.1:0-2581 GCA_964397795.1 uncultured Desulfovibrio sp.
CGCGCCAAGCTGGGTTTCGCCATACATAGTTCTTACTATTCGCATTTGAGTTCATCCTCCCCGAATTTCAGGTAATCACGCGTAGCTATCTGATTGATGTCGTAGTCTACCATTCCCATACGAAGTTTTTCCGCAATATCCCGAAAAATATACCAGTATCTCCATACGTCGTATAAACTTCTACCCATCACCCCACAACACTTGGTTTCAGGCAAACTAAAATAGCTTTGCCCAAAAATATAAATGTCTGCACAGCTAAAGCCTTTTGCCCATAACCTACCTGCTTCCCCACCATAAAAATTCCGCAGGGCGATATTCACACCCTGGGGTTTCACTCCACCGGAAACTGTTAAATATAAAGGTAAAAGCAGAAAGTGATCTTTAAGTAGCGTTTTTATTTTTGCTAATGACTCTGATGTTTGACGAGTAAAAAGCCCATCCACCAGGTAACTGCGTCCTTCAAGGACAATAAAGGCGGGAGACAACCCCGAAATAGCGTAAGGAGTTTTTTCCACAACATTTTGCTTCACGAGCAGCAGGCTTATATTCCTGCGAAGAGTTCTGGTAAAATCGGATGAGTCCAATTTTATCCGTGTAAAAAGCGTATTTTCCAACACATCATCAGGGACGCCCAAAAGTACGCTTCCTGGAGATTCTACCTTATACTCCACAGGTACAGGAACTTCTATTGTTTCGTATTCATTTTCCGGGACAAATAACGACACACAACCTGTATCAAGCTGTGTATCCACCACATCATTATCCAGCATAATATTCCTCCTTGGTTATCTGGATTATCAACTGCTTATAACAATACTGACGCAGTAATTTTCCTGAAAAGCCGCCCTGAAATGGACAATATTTATTACATTGACATTCCAAGCCCAACAGGATGACGTATGCTTAAACAACCACAAGAAAAAATATTTGATCAGTATACTGACAAATCAGGTGCGGCCCTTATAAAAATAGCCGGAAGGCTTCAGGACAAGAAACTTGCGAAACTGGCTATCGACACGCTATTTTCAATGGATCGGCCACAAGCAAGTGATACATCCTTTCCTTCAGTGACACCCAGGGACACCTTTCTTTCGCGCATCTACTTTGAGGGTCAGCGCGACAAGATTGAGAAAACAGCAGCACTTAATATCGAAAAAAGGCTTGAAGTAGCAGAAGTCCTGCATGATATTCCCAACAAAACGCGCTTTAAAAAAATTGCCCAAGTTACAGAGCCGAAAGCGACAATAGCACTTTTACCCATGTGTAAGATTGCTTCCAAAGCCGAACTTGTTCAGGCTGGAAAAGACTTTTGCAAGGATTTTGAAAAACTTTCTTCGGCTGACCGCAGGATTTTCTCAAGAAACTTTGTCAAAACCGCCAAACTCACTGGAATCAAAATACCAGACACTATAAAAATATACGCGTGTGAACAGGTGGAGGCTCGAAAGGATCTCGCGGACCAGGTGCTGCTTCGTAAAGCCGCGATGGAAGGTTCTCGCGGCGAAGACGGGGGTTTTGGGGCGTTGTATGATAGCTTACGACAGATAGATACAAACGCGCTAAAAATGCCTGACCTATACAAGATAGCGCGTCTTTTGGACAGTGCCGATAACTTTTATGGCATTCGTGAGAAGGGGCCTGGAAAAACCATTCCTGACGCATGGCAGTCCGTTTTCCAGATAAAGAAGGCGGATATTGAGACACCGGCAGTTAACGTTGAAAGCATGACAAAAGCCGACATTATTAGCAGGTACGGCGAAGGCGCCCTGGAAGAAGTGGAAGACGATGAAGGCGAGATTGACCGTGAAAAATTACGCAATCTCATTCAGGCGGTAGGCTGGGATAAAAATGACTCCACAAATAATGACAACGCCAACAATGACAACGCAAACAACTACAGCACCAGTGCCAATTAAGCATGATGCTGTACTAGCTGCGCATCCAATTGAAATCTGGCAGGGGTGTGAACAGGCATTTGCGGGAGAAAAGTGGCTTTCGTGGGATCCTGAAACAATACTGCTGTCTCTTGGAAGCGATATTTCTGACAGGGCGGTTGACAAGCTCCTTGCGGTTCAGGCAGTTGCCTCCAATGGCAACGCTGTTTTAAAAAATGCTGATGCTTTTGAGAAGGCAGTAAACGCTTTTTGTAACAATATCTGTGTTATGGATGTTTCGCAGCCGCCTGAAGTTGAGGAAATGAGCTATGCGGTAAGCCAGATTGAGAAACTGATTCATGCGGTACATGGTGCAGGTGTTAAAATTGTTTTTGACGGTGAGGTGCCAGGGTATGTAGCGGCGACCGCAAAATTTCGTGGCTGGCAATACCTCCCTAAAAATCTTTCCTTTGCGCAGGATTTGCTTGATTACCTGACTGGGACAGTAAAGGAATCCAAACTCTATAAGGAGTACAAGGCGATAATTGATGAAACCGCGGCATTTGTAAAAACAACGACAAGGAAAGACGCCAGGGAAATCCTGAAAGATGCAGCAATAAGAGAACTTGAGCGAGACGAGCCCGCCCAGTTCATTGTTCGCAGAATGATAGGCGCTTTACTGTATGATCCGACTCTGCCTTATACTC
>CAYNKM010000329.1:0-2581 GCA_964397795.1 uncultured Desulfovibrio sp.
CATAAATGACAATTGGCCGCTGATTATCGATCTTGGGCGGCAAGCTGAATCCTGACTCTTCCTCCCTGTAAAGGTCAAGATAGGGCGCCCCCAGATAAACGCTGTTTGCTCCAAAATGGCGGGAAAATCGTCTGATTTCATTAAAATCTGCCGCAGTATTCACAAAATGCTTCCAGGCGGTATTCACCCCCAAATTATTGTAAAAATAGTCATAGCCATGCGCTAAAATAATATTGAAGCCATAATTAAATACACATGTCAGATAATTTATGTTAAGGAAGGTCTGGGAAATCTCTGAAAAGATTTTATCGAGATACAGGGAGCTGACAATCACCAAATCTGGCTGGTAGGTTTCAATAGGAATTGGCTTACGTTTTTCATTATAGCCTGGTTTTACCAAATAGCCCTTTTCTTCAAGGCGATGAAAATCAGCGCAATATTCATGCCACACTATATCGTCCAGGCGATATTCAAATGTGTTATAGAGAACCAAAAAAGGCTCAAAAAGCGCGTCTTTGATCATCTCCCAGTAAACTGTCATTGTTTTGAACTTGCTCAGGGAGTCAAGCACGAAAGCCACGCGCAGCTTTTTGCCGCGTGCCGCTTTTTCCCTGACTTCCAGTTCCTTTATCTTGTTCAGGGTACTAAATAGCGTCACGCCAAGCCTGTCTGGAGTAAAGACATGCTGGGAGCGCTCGCGCCTGCCCGGATTGCGCCACTCCTGAATCTCTTTTGCAACGACAGAAGTCCACGGAATAATTGCCGTGCGCTTCTTTTTGGCTTTTTTCCTGTTACGGCTGAGCACCGCTTTGCAAACCCTCTTGCGGATCATTTAAATTTCACCTCGTCAGGCAATGGCGCAGGCAACCACATCATCATATTGGGGGTAATGGCGGAGAATATGTCGGTAAACTTCAGAAGCTCTGGCTGAAAAAATTACTATTGGCACGGGTGCGGTATGGAGCAGCACTGTCGCGGGGTGACTGACGGCAAGTCCATTGACAGAATGTTTGCCGCTCTCGCAAGGGTCAATCGTATTGTCTAGAATGCCCCTGGGCTTGAGCTCATGAAATAAGTGCGCCTTGTACTGATACATTTCCCCCGCGCCCCAGAACCAGACTTCCCTGCCGGCAAGACGGGCGATTTCCCTGGCGAGATATTGCTGATGCTTATCGCGGATAACGTTTATCAGCAGCCAATGCAGTCTTTCAGGATGCCCTTTATAAAATGGATTTGCGCGAATTTCCGCAAAGGTTTTGGCGTCAACCTTGTTGCGCAAATCGGCAAGAAGAATATTTCTTGCAAATATTGCTGTTTCATAGGGTAGCTGCTTGAGCTCTGGATATCCCGCTGCCAGGGGAGAGCCATCAAGCAACTTAAGCTTCATTGCCAGTAATGACCACTGGGTTTTTAATGAGGGATCAAATGGCACCTGCGCACAGAACTCGTATAGTTTCTCTGTGTCTGCTTCGGACTCCAGAGGATTGCCGCCGATAATGTGATAGTTGCCAGAAATGCCATGTTTCTGGAAGCAGGCAATTGACTTCAGTATTTCCGCGTTGTCATTTTCTCTGTTATACACGCGCTTTGCGAAGTCTTCACTGCCAGATTGCACACCGATGGGTATTTCAGTCAGGCCTGCCTCCCTGGCGATTTTTAGCAGTTTTTTTTCACCGTCACGCTCTTCCATAAGCTGCTTGTGGTGTAGATGCGCATAAAAGGGGAGATCGATCTCTGCTTTATATTTCTTAAAAAAACTGCAAAGCTGGTCATAGGGTCTTACGAGATATTCATCCACAAAGGCTATGCTTTTCTCGCCCATGGCTTTGGCATGGCGCAGCTCTGCCACCACATTATCGAGACTGCGCAGACGCAGTAGAGGGGCCTTGTGGCCATCAAGTTTGTATTGTTCGCGCCAGTTGCCGCCTGCGCAATAGGAGCAGCGCCCGATGCAGCCGCGGCCCGTCAGGATCGCGTAACTCTGGCAGAAGATGCCCTCGCTTGTCCGCAGGCGCATATCGCTGTTAGAGGCGATATCGTCTTCAATGGAGATAAAATCCTCTTCGGAATATAATGGGAAGGGTTGGGAATCCAGATCGCGCAATAAGGGACGCAATGGATTTTTGATCAGTTCGCCATTTTTATTGAGCCAGGTAATATTGCGGATATTGCGCCAGTCGGCGCCCAGCTCCAGGGCTTCGACAAGTTCCGTGAGCGCCCCTTCTCCTTCTCCACGAATTACAGCATTAGCGCCCAATTTCAGCGGGATTTCAGGGTTGAATGTCGGCCCGAAGCCCCCTCCCAGTAAAAAGGCGTTTGGAGCCCCCCTGCGCATTGCCGGCAGGATTGTAGGCAGGATATGGTTATAGGGGCTGCGTAGGGAAAATCCGGCAATATCGGGCTGCCATTCCCTGATTGACTGTTCAAAAAGCTCAAGCTCATGCGGGGAGATCGGGAACTCCTGATCGCCAGAGGCTGAAAAAGCCTGCTTGTAATAGAGATAATAGCCAGTATGAGTGCCTATATCAGTAGAAGGGAGCAGTTTTGAGCGGAAGCTTTTTAGCTGGATGATACGAACGTC
>CAYNKM010000330.1:0-2576 GCA_964397795.1 uncultured Desulfovibrio sp.
ATCCGGACTACTGGCGCGATTTTTATCCCGCCTTTTGATGATGAGGACATTATCGCCGGCCAGGGCACCATTGGCATGGAAATTCTGCGTCAGCATCATGGGGATATAGAAGCCATTTTTGTGCCGATTGGCGGAGGAGGATTGGCGGCGGGAGTGGCGGCCTATGTCAAGAATCTGCGGCCCGAGATCAAGCTTATTGGCGTTGAGACAACGGATTCGGACGCCATGCGGCGTTCCATAGAGGCCGGTTATCCCATTGTCATGAAAGATGTGGGCCTCTTCGCGGATGGCGTGGCGGTCAAGCAGGTGGGTGAGGAGACCTTCACCCTTTGCCGTGATCTGCTTGATGAGATTGTGACTGTCGACACGGACGCCATATGCGGCGCCATAAAGGATATATTTGAGGCTACAAGGGTGGTGGCTGAGCCCGCGGGGGCGCTTTCCCTGGCCGGGCTTAGGGCCTATGCGATGGCCAAAAAATTAAGAGACAAAACGCTGGTGGCTGTCGTCAGTGGCGCCAATATGAATTTTGACCGTTTGGCCCATGTGGTGGACCGCTCGGAAATTGGTCAGGAAAGGAAGCCCTGCTGGCTGTCATAATACCGGAAAAGGTGGGCAGTTTCAGGAATCTTTGCAAAATCATCGGCAACCGCAATATAACCGAATTAGGCACGCGCTATTCGGATCCCCAGAACGCGCGCGTCCTTGTCGGAATCAAGGTGGAAGATAAAAAAGATATTTCAGAATTGATGGCGGATCTGAAAAAGGAGGGATTCAAGGTTCAGGATCTGGGAGATAATGAACTGGTCAAATTACATCTGCGGCATATGGTGGGCGGTAATTCGCCGGATATAACCCATGAGAGACTGATGCGCTTCCAGTTCCCGGAAAGGCCTGGAGCCCTGCTGAATTTCATGGACGCCATGAAGGTGGAATTTAATATAACCCTGTTTCAGTATCGTTACCATGGAGCGGATTTTGGCAGGGTTTTGCTTGGTTTTGACGTCCCTCCAGAAAAGGAAAAAGATTTTACCGAATTTTTGCAGCGGGTTGAAAATATGGGATATGTTTATCGGGATGAAACCGCGAACGAGGCATATGCCATGTTTCTTGGCTGGCACGGAAAGGGGAACTGAAATTTTTTCTGCAAGCTATGATACGTCCGGATTCGCTTCCAGCCGAAGCAGGAGAAGTTCCTTGCCCTGTTCCACATTGAGTCCGGAAAGCGCGCCGCATTGCGGGCAGGATTGCAAAATCGCGGGAATATCATTATTCCGGAATATGGAATTACAGGAGGGACAGCGTAATGTAACGGGAATCTCAATCAGTTCCAGTTTTGCTCCTTTATGCGGCCCGTCGGCGGTGAGGATTTCAAAACAGAATTTAAGTGATTCAGGCATTATGCCAGAAAGCGCCCCATATTCAACCGTAATGCTGGTAATTTGTTTACAGTTGTTTTTTCTGGCTTCTGCTTCCGCCAGTTCGAGAAGGCTCAAGGCAATTGACATTTCATGCATATTTAAAGAATAAGCATATCCATTGATATGGTAAAGAGCTGCTTCTTGCCATTATCTGTAAAACATGTAAATTGTGGCATATGCGCAATCCAAAATTTTTAGGTGTATATTCAGGCAAGACCGTATCGCGTAATGCGGACGGAAAAAGCGTAAAACGTTTCTATTTTGTCTGGGATCTTGACAACGCCTGTTATGCGGCCCAGGCTTTGGATAATTCATTTGCTCCAGTGGAAAAACCCCGGTTGCTTTCCCAGGCGCAGCTCAAGGCAAATCTGAAGCTTGAGCCGGGTATTCTCGCCGCTCCCATAAGTACGCCGGATTTCCGCAGGATTGAGACAGCCACTAAAGCCAGGGCGGAGGCGACAGAATTAACCGACGCCTCAATCAGGGAACTGGAAAAGCTGCGCAAGGCCAAACAGGTTGAAACTGATTTACGCAATAATTTTGACAAGGCGATGCGGGCTTTGAGCAGGCCGCGCGATCGCCGTGGCGCGCTGGCCGCCATTGAGCAGATAACAGAAATGACAGAGGGAATAGTCCCCGCCCACAAGCATATGTTCAGGGATTTTGGCGTAAGTTTAAGAAAAAAATCCCTGCCGGAACTCGCGTTGCGATGCGCCAAAAGAACGCTGGAACTGGCTCCAAATGACGATCATGCTCATTTCAATATGGCGAGGCTCCTGACAGTTCTGGGTCTTTATGATGAAGCCGAAGCGCATTTAAATAAAGCCATAAAGCTTGACCGGAATGAAAAAATTTATCCAAAGATGTTAAAATGGCTCAAGGATGAACGCGGTTATTGAAGCGCGGATTGAACCGTCCTATCTGCTATTTAAGTTACGGGAAGATATATGAATAAAGTACTTTTAGGTTTGATTCTGGTAGTCTGCCTTCTGGGAATGGCGCTTGTAATGCTTAATGAAAGGCTGGGACGTCAAGCCGAAAGCCCTGTGCCAAATAAACCGGTGGCTGAAACCAGAATTCCGGCCGATCTGGATTTTCCTGAAACCCCCGTCAATGTCAACCCGGCTCCTCCGCCTTCATCCGCTCCTTTTATTT
>CAYNKM010000331.1:0-2571 GCA_964397795.1 uncultured Desulfovibrio sp.
ACCCAGGCTGCCTGCAAAATCTGCGGTGGCTGATAAGGCATATCTTCCTTGATGAAAAGGATAAAAGCGCAGAAAGAGTCGGAGCGAAAACTCCGGCTCTTTCTGTTTTGGACTATGTGCTTCTTACTGTGCGTTCCTGGGAAGTGTCTGAGCTTTCAGAAAAAGTAAAAGATCTGAAAACAGGGATTGACGGGAACTTTCCCAACTTGTTGCCTGAAATTGATAAGATTCTGACCAAGGTAAGAAAGTCCTGTCCAGACAGCGGAACTGCTATTCGCTATGCCTGTCAGTTAACCGCCTGTCTTAAAAACTGGAAAAATCCTTCTGATTCAGCATCTCAAAGCAATGCGCACAAAGAAGCGGTAAAAACGAGGGAGGCCGACAAGACAGCATCCGCTCCACAATCAGCCAGAGGAAATGGAGAGGATGCTGATAAATGTGACTCTCAATCAGATCCTGTTCGGTCAAGCGGAGAACCTATCGCGAAAAATACAGATGCGCCTGAAGATGGGAATAAAAAGCGGCCTTGTGATTCTGCCGGGCAAAATGCTCTGGATGGCAACGCTGCCCTTGATTCCCTGTTTTCCTTGCATCCTGAAGACTTGCCAAAGGGATTGGGTGAGTTGCTTGGCTCAACCCTCTCCAGTCAGGGAAATGCTCAAACAGATTCGGATGATGCCTTTCGTATGGCAGTCAAGGTTTCCAGTGTTCCTGATGAACTTGCACATGGCGAAATCAGAGAGGCAATGACTGCAAGTATCGCTTTAAGAGCCAGATTATGCGGTCTCTTGCAAAGCAAGGCACAAATAAGAATTTGGCCTGGACGACATGGCAAGTTGCATACTGGCTCGCTCTATCGCCTGAAGCTTACCAATTCAAGGGTTTTCCGTAGGGAATCTGAAAATAAGGGTTTGAATACAGCTGTTCACATTCTATTGGACGCAAGCGGCAGTATGCGGGGACGACCTATAGATTTGGCGTTAAGCGCCTGCTATGCAATAGCCAAAGCTCTTGAAAATCAGAAAGGCATAAGCCTGGGAATCACAGCCTTTCCTGCTTTCATTCCTGGCGGAATTGGGCTTACTCCACTTCTTCCACAAGGTAAGAGGCTTAGCCGCAGGATAAAGGTCTCCGCCAATGGGGAAACACCGCTTGGCGCTTCCTTATACTGGGTAATGAAGGAATTAGTAAAATGCAGGGAACAGCGTAAAATCCTGTTTATTTTGACGGACGGCTACCCGACTGACAGGAATCTGGCTGAAAGAGCATTGCATGAGCTTGGCTCTTTAGGCATTGAAGCCTACGGACTTGGCCTATTGAGTGAGAGTGTTTCCGAACTGCTTCCCATGAAAAGCAGGGTTATCAAGACTTTATCCGATCTTGCTCCAGCCATGTTCGATATGCTTGAAAAAGAACTTTTGAGGAATAAAGGAAGTGTAAATGCAAGTACCTTTTGATGCGCCTTTTGTCGATTTTGGCTATGGAAAGAGAATATGTTTACTTGGGCCTTATCCTCGAAAAATGAATTCCGACAGCAGTGGTGTTTTGTCAAACCTTTTAAAAATATTTTCACAGGAGCAGATCTTATGAAAATTTCTAGCTGGATTCCTATTGCAATAGCTATATTGGAGTATATACGGGAAAAAATGGAAGATTGATAAATTTGAATAAAATGCAACTATAAAGGAAGCTGGGAAATGTGCTCAGCTTCCTTTGTATTGGCAATAATGGAAAATACATATTGGAAATATTTTTCATTTCTCATCATAAGGGATATGAGAAGCATTTTTATTCATAGTAAATAAAAGGCCATTCATTCCAAATTTTACCATCAAGAATACGCCCTTTTTTCTTTTTATGGATTCCCCCCCATTGCTTGAAGAAAAAAGGGACTTTTTGTAATTGGCAAGCATCACGAATTGCTGTTGCCCAAGCAGATGCCATCGGTCTGACTTTAGGCCCCGATTCTCCCCCCACGATTACCCCCCCAATTCCTGAAAGATCCGTACCCCCTAAAGGTGCAAGTAATGGTTCGCATGAAAGAAATTTTGTAATGGCAGCTGATTGCAG
Source organism: uncultured Desulfovibrio sp. (assembly GCA_964397795.1). Classification (GTDB taxonomy): domain Bacteria; phylum Desulfobacterota; class Desulfovibrionia; order Desulfovibrionales; family Desulfovibrionaceae; genus Desulfovibrio. Next base: position 2,071 of record CAYNKM010000331.1, read on the forward strand.
TAAATGCCTAATCCGATAGCAAAAATCTGGATGTTCAACTGTAACGCCCATCCAAACATTTTTTGGCCAATGAAGATATGGTGATAATTCGAGAAGTCTTTCAGATCGTTTAGTTAAAATTTGAAAAGTATGCCACGATGCTTTTGTCATAATTGAAAATATCTGTTCAATATAGGAACTTGGCACGGCATCATGAAAAATATCACTCATAGAGTTGACAAAAATTTTTTTAGGTGTTTTCCAACGTAAAGGCATTTCCAGCATGTGAGTCTGCAAAGTCACTTCAAACCCATTGCGATAATTATAATTTCCCATTATTTTAAGACGTTTGGCCACACGTTCAGCATAATAATTGACACAACCTGTACTTATTTTTGTGCATCCTGTAACAGGATTCCAGCTTGCTTCTGCCCATTCTATCTTCGTTTGCGCCATATTTCACCGTTCTTTTTTCTATCTATCCTTTTAAATATCTCATGCATTTTATCAACTGCTATCTTG
>CAYNKM010000332.1:0-2552 GCA_964397795.1 uncultured Desulfovibrio sp.
AGTGCGTCCTAGTTATTCTTCACATTGTGATGAAGAAAAAATATGTTTGTACTGCATGATGCGCATGCTGGCCAGATATGTATTTGTCTTAATTTTCTTGTCCATATAAATTTTTAGTATGTTGATATGAAGCGATAAGTGTATATAAAATATAAAAATGGGAATTGCGTATTAAAAATTTGTCAATAATATCAGTATGTTGTTTACATACTGTTTACAATTATAAAAATATTTTGCTATGATCCCAACTTGGCAATTAAACCTTTTTTCTATCGCTCTGGAAAAAAAAAATATATGAATACTGTAGATATAATCTATCTTAACATCCCTGCTGATGAAAGGGCTGTGATTGATAAAGCGGCCTCAATTTGTGGCCGTAGCCGGATAGATTTCATTATGGACTGTGCAAGAAGTTCTGCCCGTGCTCTTCTGGATGAAAAGAGGCTTTTTATTCTCTCGCCAGAAAAATGGGATGAATTTGTTGAAGCCCTTGAAAAGCCCATTTCGAAAAATCCAGCCTTTCAGAAAACCCTAGCCACCCCTTTGCCTTGGGATTCTGCCAATGATTGAAGGACTTGAGCCTTCAAGACCAATAAAGCCAACTGACAACTTGCTTGAGTTTTATTCAGGCAATGAAATGCTTGATAACTGGCTGAAGACAAGAGCTATCGATAATGAAGGTAAAGCCAGTAGAACCTATGTTGTATGCAAGGGTCTGGAGATTGCCGGCTACTATTCTCTAGCTGTAGGTGGCGTGGCCAGAGAAGACACGCATGGAGCAATTCGTCGTAATATGCCCAACCCCATACCCGTTATGATTCTTGCCAGACTTGCTATCGCAAAAATATTTCAAGGGCAAGGACTGGGCAGAGTGTTGATAAAAGATGCGTATATAAGAACAATGCAGGCAGCCACAATAGCCGGAATTAGGGCTATTGTGGTTGACGCAGTGGATGAAAATGCTGCTCGTTTTTATAAAAAATGTGGTTTTTTATCATCCCCTATAAGTGATCTTACTCTTATGCTCCCTTTATAAAAGATATAAAAAATCAAGATATTTGAGATATTTCATTTGATAGGCACATAGCGGCAGAGCGCAGCGAATCAGGCGCAAGATGACTATATCGCTGAGTCATGTCGATAGTTGAATGACCCATGAGCTTTGCTACATTATAAAGCGGCACTCCTTTTTCCACCAACCAGGAAGCAAAGGTATGTCGCAGAGTATGAAACACCACTTTTTGACGGGCATCTTTTATAATGATTGGCACAGACTCACCAGCTTCATTTATGGTAAATTCACCTGTATTATTAAGCCCCAATTTGTTCACTATCCGTTCAAATGTATCTGAAACTTCCTTGCGTTTTGCTCCACTTCTCCCCAGAAAACAAGAGTGTTTTTTGCCTGATTGTCATATCTGCATTTTAGCATAGTTTGAATTTCAGGAGTCATGAACGCAACCCGATTTTGGCCACTTTTTGGATCTAGTACCTCTATGGTATTGTTGTGAAAATTTACATTTCCCCATTGAAGCATGTGAATTTCGCCAGCCCTCATTCCAGTATAAAGAGATAGAAAGGCGATCTCATACATATCTTGAGAATGTAGTTGCAGCTCTTCCAAAAGTGCGGCAGCTTCATCTTTGGATAGGTATCTTGTTCTACGGTTATCCTGGCGAGGCTTTTTGATCTTTTTGGTCGGGCATTCACCCGATACGACTTGAAGCTGGACTGCCTTACTCCATATCTGAGAAATAACAGCAAGAATATAGAGAATAGTTGCCGCGCTCTTCTTCTCTTCCTTGGCCTTGTGTAGAATTTTGTCGATGTGCTGCACGGCAAGTTTGCATATTTCGATGTTACCAATAACAGGTTTTATCCATTTTGAAAAAAGCCATTCCTCACATTCAACTGTGGTAGATTTTTTTGTGGCTTTTGCATTTGAAACATATTCAGATTCCCAAAACTTGGAAAATGTAACTTTCTCTTCCTCATTTTGCATTTGGGCTTGTTTCGTAATAAGCTCTTCCTGCTGATTAAGTTCACGCAGTTCAGAAAACGTTTTTGGGCCTTTGCCAACACGGGCATTTTCCCTGAGTTGTGAAAGAATTTTGAAAGCGCTTTCGGCTGTCACATGCTCGGAACTCCAGCCTATCATTTCATCTACAGTTTTTCCATCAAGTTTGTGATGAATATAAAAGCATTTATCAGGACGATTGCCGCCATGTTTACGGGTTGCATGTTCCCTAAAACGAACTCCAAGGAAATTTGTTTTCTTCCATGTCACGCCCATCAGACCCTCTCCGTGCGTTTTTTGCCAACTCAACAGGTCGGATTGTTACCACCCTTTTACCACGCTGTAATGTGATGAACCGTTACTGGTGATATTTGCCTGTGATTATGTCGATTATAACTTTTTTTGAAAAATCAACAAGTTGGCAACAATTTGTGACTATGGATGATGATAAAATATTGGCTGTTACTCTCAAGCTCGACCGAATGGCATTCAAGAGGTCAGGAGTTCAATTCTCCTTAGCTCCACCAGCCAATAA
>CAYNKM010000333.1:0-2531 GCA_964397795.1 uncultured Desulfovibrio sp.
TTTAGAATAAATGATACCACACGCAAGAGCGATAATTCCCTGTTTTCGCCAGAATCAAATAAAATGCCAAAAACCAGGGAGGGTTTTAGGAAAAAGAGCAGGACTTTATTGAAACATACCAAACAAAAAGTGATTTTTTTTGATCCCTACCTTAATGTCAATAGGGATGACGATAGATTTGCTATACCTTTGCAAGAATTCTTTAAACATATTCCAGAAGAAATAAAAGACATATCTTATATAACGGTAAATGGGCTTCCCAATCATCACGATCAAACAGATATGGAAATTAGAAAAGCCAAAAAATTACAGCAAAGAATAACAGACTTAAAAGATATTTTACCAGATTATATACCAGTGGGGAGAGATATCAGGATATTGATCCTTGACAAGAACAATCGCCAAAATAAGAAAATTAACCTGCACAACAGATATATAATGACCGAGAAGGCGGCAATCCTATTCCCATATGGACTTGATGTTATGAAAGGAAAGACCGATAATATACTTATTATGTCAAGTCAGGATCATAAAGAAATATTTGCGCAGTACAGCGGGATAAAAGACGAGCAGCTTTGCGTGCCGGCTTTCAGGATATATGGACGGTAGATTAAAAATATATGGTGTTTGCAAAACCATGCTGGTCTGCGTCAGAGGGGATGAGTCAATATTTTCTGGCCAGCAAGAATATGAAAAATCCCGAAGTACTGGCGTACTAAATATCTGTCAAAACATCCATGCCAAGCAATCGCGCAAGAGACGCGATCCCTGGGCAAGCGTTAGGCAAAAGGCGGATACATCATTTTAAGCGGGAAAGTACTGGCTGAAGAAGCTTTTTCCATGGAGCCCTGCGTATGCCTTCAGGCGCGTAAGGCGGACAGGCATCTGACCCGGATTTACAATCTGTTCCTGCGTCCAGGTGGAATACTCATTACTCAATTTGGCCTGCCTAGCCAATCTGGATGAACCGTCGAAAACTGGAATCGGACAGGCCCTGTTGATGGATCAAAGCACTGTGACCAGGAATATAATGAAGCTGGAAAGACGTGGGCTGGTTGAAACGCTCACACATCCCGCAAGCGGGAACAAGAAGATCGTTTCGCTGATAGCGAAAGGACTCCGTACGCTCCGTGACAGCCGGAAAGCCTGGGAGGACGCCCAGGCTTACGTGAGGAATTGCCTGGGTGAAATCGACTTTGCCCTTCTTCTCCGGCTCGTGGAAAGGCTTGCCTCCATTCCGGAATAATGAATAAGTACGGATCCCTTAATCCTGATCGATTCTCCTGCTTCCAGGGCGATTGCGCTTGACTACTATGTATATACATATTAAGCTGCCTTGATATGAATTTGCGGGAGGAGATCATGCCCATAGCCACAACCCACATGATAATATTCAGCCCCTGTGGAGGAAGCGCGAAGGTCGCCGAAGCCTTGCTGCGAAAAATTCCAGGCAGAGTTGTCACGCATGAATGGACACTTCCGGCTGATAGGGACAACACGCTTTCCTTTGATTCCTCTGATCTCGTCTTCCTGGTTTTTCCCGTTTATGGTGGTAAAATGCCGGTTAACTCGGCCAGATTTTTCACCAATCTCAAGGGACATGAGACACCCTGCGCGCTGGTATCCGTATATGGCAACAGGGCTTTTGAGGGGTCATTGCTCGAGATGGAGGATTTGGCGCGCGAAAGGGATTTCAAGCCAGTTGCGGCGGTGGCGGCCATAGCCAGGCACAGCATGGCGCCGAATCTCGCAAAGGGGCGTCCTGACGATACAGATATCGATAAACTGTCGGCATATGGTCTGGAAATTCATGGTCTCGCGGAAAAGGGCCACAGACTGAATAAGGCGCCTGGCAAACCGCGCGAATGGACAATCCCATCAGATATGGATTTCTATCCAAAAACAGATCCGGAAAAATGCACACGGTGCGGGACTTGCGTGAAGGTTTGCCCAACCGCGGCCATACCTGGCGACGACCCGACCGTGACCGACATTGCATTGTGTATCGATTGCTACGCCTGCGTGAAATATTGTCCTACGCATGCGAGAACTTTGGGCGACGCGAAAGCCATAAAATTTTTCGAGCCGCATTTACGGGAAGCGGCCATCAGGAAAGAAGCACAGCTATTCATCTGACCTGGCGATAAGCGGTCGGATATCACAGGCCAGGGACAGGAGTGAGACATGGAAGCAAGGGATATGGCAGAGGAAATCCCTGATCATGCGCTCTGCTGTGGATTCGATGATTGCGGTATTGTCCATCTGTTCTGCGGTTGACGGCTTCGATGAGATGCTTGAGCGGCGGGAAAGGGACGTACCCGAAAGCGGGCTTTTCCAGAATCATTTGCGTGAGTTTCGGAAAACAAAAACGTTTTCCCTGGACACAGTCAATTGTGCCACTTTCTTTTTTTCGATAAATATCCCAGGGATCTGCAAGACAGGTATGCGCAGGCGTTTTTCCTTTATATAGATCAGGCATAATGCTTCGCCGACGAAGTATGAATACACGTCAATATGTTAGCGAAAGCGTC
>CAYNKM010000334.1:0-2528 GCA_964397795.1 uncultured Desulfovibrio sp.
GGTAATTATACGCTAGATGCTACTTTCTACATAGAATTTTTAATGGGTATTGGTCTATTAGAAGAAACTTTAAATAGTATATTTGATAGCGTTTTAGGGAGTAATGGCCTTACAAGGCAAGAATGCTATTTTAAATATGATATATGCACTGAATCCACACCACCTAATAGACGCATTCATATTTAAGTCAATACCTTTTCTAACCTTTCTCGCCGATAATCAGAAACGAGTTCATTTATCTTTTTTTCAAAATCTTCACGTTGTTTCATTGTAAATTCAGACACCGAGATTATATATGCTGGACCATTTACGGGAAACCATGAAAAAGGATTGGTACTTAATACTACCATATCTGAATTTTTATAGATTGGATTTGCAATTTCAAACATATCAAGATACTCCTTATTTTTAACTAACCGGTACTGCCGGCTTTCTGAAAATTTGGCGGCAGGTTCCATTAAATATTACGCCGCTTATTGAATTAATAATGTCCTTTAATGTCAACTTAATAGAAAGGTTCCATGTTAAGTAATTCTCAAGATGCTTAGTCGCTACACCCCTGAATTTATCCATGAATTGTTTAAGGTTGTTATGAAAAGCGTTTACATGGTTGATGTGATAGATGCCAAGTTTATGCTTCCCTTTCTCAATCTGGACAAGCTTAAAGCCTTTTCTTTCTGCAAACTTGATATACGCCTTTTCTGAATCGGTACAGAAAATAGATTTCTTCTGGACTCTTCCAGAATACACCTTAACAAGGTCATTCGTTGAAACCTTTCCAAGATTACTCATTTTGGAAAGGACGTTACCTTGTCTATCCAGTCCACAAGCAATGCAAACCTGTTCCTTGGATAAACCTCTTTTATTAGCCTTTTCACCTCTAGGATGAGCAATTCTTCCCTTGGGAAGCCTTCTAGAGCCCTTATAAGACAACCTGAAATAGGTTTCATCGGACTCAATTATGCCCATTAATTTTGACTTGTTTTGATCAAGTTTCTTCCTTAAGGCGTGAAGTATCTTATGCCGCCAAAAAAAGGAAGTAGGGAGGGATATGCCGCAAATTTGTGCAGATTTACGCAAGGAAGTACCATTAAGCAAGCAATCTATGTACCTGCTCCATGTTCCCATATTTTTTGTAGATTTATTGAAGATAGAATTGGTTTTTGCGGTAAATGTAGAGCCGCAATCTTTACACTTATACCGCTGAAATTCCTTGTATTTTCCAAATTTTACGATATTTTCTATGCATCCACAATTCGTGCAATAAAGTCCATTGGAAAACTTGGAAGTTTCAAGGGAAGAAGAAAGGTCCGAGTCATCATTCAGACCTTCCAGATATTTGAAAAGTTCCTGTCTATCTGACAGGGACATTGAGTTGACAATTTTCTTGAGTTCGTTGAAGCTTTGCATGGTCATTTCCTAAGTAAGTTAAATACCTAGTATATATAAGCTTCATGAGAAATTTGTCAACAGGTGATTTTAACAGAGCGAAAATTTTTTTATTCACTATTGCCTTTATATAAAATATATAATATTGGCCTAACTAGGATTTTTGGCAAATCCCTTCAGTTTGCGTCATGGCGGAATTTGTTTTTCAGATTCCCTTATTGTTTCATTTTTGAATTTCTTTTCATTCCAATCCAAAAGAATTAAATCAGGGGGTTACGTAATGCCTGTTATTCAGGATGTCTTGAGCGGACGAACTCATTTTAAATGTTCCCGCCTGCGGGGAGCGGAAATGGGTACGACTGTCTGCCAATTTTGCGCGGTTGGCTGTTCCCAGCTGGCATTTTATAAAGATGGTACGCTCATTGATGTTGAGGGCGACCCGAGAAGTCCGGTAAATGAAGGCCGTCAATGTCCCAAAGGCGCTTCAACATTTCTGCTTAATGATAATCCTTATAGGGTAATCAAACCGCTTTATCGCGCGCCTGGAACTTCCGAATGGAAAGAAGTTTCCATAGACTGGATTCTGGATACAATCGCCCAGAGAATATGGGAAACCAGAGCAAAGGGCTTTGTGGCAAAAAATGAGGAAGGAATAACGGTAAACCACGTTCCCAATATAGGTTTTATTGGCGGATCGGCAAATGATAATGAGGAATGTTATCTCTTTCGCAAGCTGATGACTGGCGGATGCGGCATTATGCCTGTTGAAAACACAGCCCGCTATTGCCATTCCACCACTGTCGCAGCCCTTGGACCTACCCTTGGTTTTGGCGCCTGCACGAATCCTCCCCGCGATGTTGTTAATAGCGATTGCGTGGTTATTATGGGCTCAAACATGGCGGAGGCTCATCCGGTCGCCTTTTACTGGCCCATGCTTGCCAGAAGAAATGGCGCCGCCACAATCCATATAGATCCCCGTTTCTCCCGCACTAGCGCTGCCTGTGACCATCATGTGCCGATTCGTCCATGTACCGACGTCGCTTTCACAATGGCGGTCATAAAATATATTCTGGACAAGGAATTATATTTCAAGGAATATGTGGTAAATTATACCAATGCCGCCACCCTGATCAGCGATG
>CAYNKM010000335.1:0-2511 GCA_964397795.1 uncultured Desulfovibrio sp.
CTATACCGTAACAGCCCATACCCATTGGTTTTTCGCTGCCTTTCTCGTCCACAAAATGGGCCCGCATGTTTGTGCTGTATTTTAATCCCAGATTGAATACATGGCCAACCTCAATGCCCTGTGTGAGGCGGATGGATCCCCCGCAGCGCGGACAGGCATCTTCTTCGGTAATTGTTCTTAAATCTGACCAGTCCGTGATTTTTGCGTCCCGCCTCAAATCCACATGGAGCAGATGGGCGTCCTTTTCGTTTGCGCCGGTAATATAATCAGTGTCTTCCATAAGTTCATTATCGGCATAAAGCGGAATGTTGAGGCCAACCGGCCCGGCAAAGCCCAAAGGCGCGCGCGTGATTTCTTCCACCTGTTCCCTGGAGGCCAGCTCAACTTTTTGCGCTTTCAAAAACTGCTTGAGTTTTGTTTCGTTAACTTCCCTGTCTCCTCTGACAAGCGCTCCGACAATCCTGTCGTCAACGGAAAAAATCAATGTCTTGACAAGTTTTGAAGCAGGAACATCGAGCAGGGCCGTTACCTCTTCCACAGTATGGGCTGACGGAGTATCGACCTTCTCCACAGGCGGACATGACTTTTCAGTTGGCGTGCCATTCCAGACTGTTTCAGCCCTCTCGATATTCGCCGCATACTCGCATTCCCTGCACAGGGCCAGGGTGTCCTCCCCTGTATTTGCAAGCACCATAAACTCGTGGGAAAAATTCCCCCCGATAGAGCCAGTATCCGCCTCCACCGCCCTGAATGACAAACCCAGCTTATTGAAGATGCGCATATATGCGTCATACATTCTTTTATAGCTTTCTTTCGCGCCTTCATTATCCACGTCAAAGGAATAGGCGTCCTTCATCAGAAATTCCCTCCCACGCATCAATCCAAAACGGGGACGTATCTCATCCCGGAACTTTGTCTGAATCTGATATACCCTTACAGGAAGCTGACGATAGGAATGAATTTCATTTCGGATTAAATCCGTTATCACTTCCTCGTGAGTTGGTCCAAGGCAATAATCCCGCCCATTCCTGTCCTTGAATCGCAAAAGCTCCTTGCCGTAATGCTCCCAGCGCCCGGACTCCTGCCAAAGATCGGCCGGCTGAACCATGGGCATGAGCAGTTCCTGAAAACCCGCGGCATTCATCTCACGGCGGACCACCGAGGAGATTTTGTCCAGAAGTTTTACTCCAAGCGGCAAATATGTATAAAGGCCCGAAGCAAGCTTGCGCACCATTCCAGCCCGCAGAAGCAGTTTGTGACTTATGACTTCGGCTTCCGCCGGAACTTCCTTGAGAGTGGGAATATAGGAGTCGCTGAACCGCATTGTTTCTCCTGTTAAAAACATTCATTCAATATGATATTTTAATGCCTGCCTTAAAATTCAGATTCGAGCTTTTCAAGCTCTTCCATAAAAGCGGCCATTAGTTCCGCTTCGCCCTGTACGGAACGGATAATTTCTCCCTTGCGGAAAATTATTCCCCTGCCGCGGCCGCCCGCAAGTCCTATATCCGCTTCCCGCGCTTCCCCTGGTCCATTTACCACGCAGCCCATAACGGCGACTTTTATGGGCAAGACAGAACCATATAGTTTTTTTTCAACAGTTTCCACCAGATGATACAGGCCGATTTCAGTGCGTCCGCAGCCTGGACAGGAAATAATTTCCGGTCCGCGCCGCCGCAGGCCAAGAGCGCGGAGAATTTCCCAGGCGACCGCAACTTCCTCCTCCGGAGGAGCCGTAAGCGAAACCCGCAATGTATCCCCTATTCCTTCCGAAAGCAAAATACCAAGACCCACGGAGGATTTTACCGCTCCCCTCATTCTCGTCCCCGCCTCCGTTATTCCTATATGCAGGGGACAATCGCATTTTTTGCTTATTATCCTGTACGCTTTTATACTTTCAAAGACAGAAGAAGATTTAAGCGAAATCTTAAAATTATAAAAATTACGTTCTTCCAGAAGGCGGGCGTACTGCAGTCCGCTTTTTGCCATGGCTTCGGCGCAGGGATGACCATATTCTTTTAAAAGATCTTTTTCCAGAGATCCGGAATTGACTCCTATGCGCAAGCACACATCATTTGCGAGAGCGCTGTCAACCACTTTATTTATTCTGGAAATTCCGCCAAGATTTCCGGGATTTATACGCAGGCCAGCCATGCCGCTTTCCGCCGATTTTATGGCAAGCCGGTAATCAAAATGAATATCGGCAATAAGGGGAACAGGCGCCCTGTCCACAAGCCAGCCAAGGTTTTCAGCCGCCTGGTCGTCAGGCACTGCAATCCGCACAAGCTCGCATCCGCAGGCGGCAAGGCTTTCTATCTGGGCCAGGGTCGCTTCCCTGTCGCGGGTATCGGTATTGGTCATGCTCTGCACAACTACGGGCGCGCCACCCCCGACAGGCACACCACCAATTTTTATCTGTCTTTTTGACATATTTTTACTTTTGGAAAAAAATGATTATATTGGCGGAAACAGTATAGTGCATTCAGGCTTTGACGCAAGCGCATCTATGGA
>CAYNKM010000336.1:0-2501 GCA_964397795.1 uncultured Desulfovibrio sp.
AAGGTCTTTTTTTCAAGCGGCATTCTGGGATTGCCGCCATTCTGAAACTCTTTCCAGAAATCCAGATTTTTTGAGCTTCGTAAAATTGTCCCTTCGCGGAGAATTGATCTGGCATTGTGGGCCAAAAGCGCATTCACCTCCATATTACCAAGGGCTTTTGGACCAGAAAGGCCGCTTCCTGACGGGGATTCATCCTGATCATATCCGCCATCAACTCCACGAGCTGCAAAATTTGTATCAGTAGTTTTGAAAAGTTTATGATAGTGCTGTACTCCTACAAACACACCAGGAATCTTCTTTCCAGTCACTGGATCTGTAACTGTTTCCTTATCTTTCAGATTGTGCTTCTTAAGCTCTTCTTTTACAAATTTCACATAATCCGGTTTGGAAAAATTTTCTATTTCGTATGGAACACCTGTCTGCTTTACAATTTTACCCAGAGAGCCTTCAAGAATCTGGCCAGCATTGATACGGGATATAACACCGGTGGAAGAAAATACCAAATCAACCGGATTGCCGTTTCCATCCCTGGGCATTTGGTCGGTTGGTAATATTTTAGAGCATGTGCCCTTGTTGCCAAAACTTCCGGCGAGCTTGTCACCAATCTGTAAAGACTTTTCAATTTTCAGGACAACAACCCGTAACGTAGGTGTTGAGCTTGCGTCCATGACCTCAGCCGGAAACATTCCATCATAAACTTCTGCACAGTCACGAAAAGGATGCCGCAGACTTTTATGTAACATACCCAGTACCTGATTCACACGGCTTTGGGAATTATCTTCCATGGCCAGGATTACAGGGTCACCAGTCTCCAGAATGACTCCCTTTTTGGCCATACCGCTCTCATCCAGCTTATCCAGCTGTTCTTTGGTGAATTTAGTCGGAAAGGCAGCTGTGAACGCGGCTTTTCCCATAGTCATGGTTTTATTCACATGAAGGGTGACTTTATCGGAATGGACTGAAGTCATCTTTTTTGCCGCTTCTTCAGATACCACCAGACCATCTTCATGATTCAAACCTTCATACGGCATATAGGCGACAGTTAGATTACGCCCCATGGTGAGTTCGCCATCACGGGAGAAATTGCTTCCGGCAAGCGGTTGACCTCTTTTTACAGTATCCCCAGGTTTGACAATAATATTGTTATTTAAAAATGTTTTTGTGGCCAAAGGAACATTGTTTTCATAGTCAACAGGATATTCGCGCCCCTGTATATCCTTAATATAGATGTACTCATCAGTGATTCTTGAAACAGTACCGTCCACAGGAGATTTGGGCAAAGTCCAGTTTCCGATGGTCTCGACCGTGCTTCGCATCTCCTTTCCGGTGTAATCCTTTACGCCCGCTGGCATGACAGACTTGACAAACCTTTTTTCCGCGTCTTTAAGAGGGAGGGCCTGCTGAATATGTTTTGCCCCCATAAGTAGACGGTTTCCCTGATTTGCCGACATGAATGGCAAGGTGTTTACAGTCGCTGTGGACAGGCTATGTGGAGAGGCAATCTGATAATCAAGCTGCCTTCTTTTTACATGCGTGAGCTTGCCACGATACGTGGCGGGGATGTCGTCATCGGGTTTTTTCTCTTTTAAATACCTCGCATCTGGAAAGCCGACATATTTGTCGAACAGGTCAATTACACGTTTTGTTTCTGGCTGGCCAGTCCCGCAATTGACTACTTCCTTGTAAAACTCGTTGTCCTCACCTTTCATCGCCCCAAATGTACAATGTACATCAATTCCCACCTTGCTTGATTCCGGAGCTGCGATTGGATCGATAACTCCTATATATGAGAGATTTACGCCACGCGTCTCGAAAGGAACGGCGCGCTCGGAGGAAATTGCGCCTTCTCCAAGCCTTGTGATTATGGAGGCGGAATCAACAAACTCCATGGGATTGATTTGGGAGGGGATGCGCGACAGGGATGAGCCTGTAATGAATTTTCTTATAGGAGTGGTGAGAGTATCCGCCTGGAATACCTTTCCGGCTGTTTCGGGATTGCCATTGAATTTATCCAGCCGCGCTTTCAGTTTTTGGTCTATGTCCCTGCTTTTTGAAATAACTTCCGAGAGTAAGTCTTCTACGCTGTGAATTTTTTGAAATTCAATCTGGTCGCGCTCGTCATAATCATCCTCTCCCCGAAAGACGGCCAATATTTTTTTCATGGCTTCAAGAATGGTAAGCGCAGTAACGGAGGAATGGGATGAACCAAGAGTAAGTTTTGTAGTTTCCGGATCAAGCTCGGTATGGGAAAAATAATTGCGAATCGCCGTATCTTTTTCGGAAGGGCTCACATGGGCATCACCTTCTCTGGATCCGTATGTTGTAAGTTTTTGCCAGAGCATGTTTCTGGCTCTATCAAGCTGGCTATCTGTAAGGTTGGCCAGATTTTTTTCTGCCAGTTCTTTTCCTATGTAATTGGCAATATCTGTGGATTGACATCCAAGGATTTTCAAAAGTGCTACTGCCAGGATTGTGGAATTGAGAATTGAGATTTTAAATAT
>CAYNKM010000337.1:0-2499 GCA_964397795.1 uncultured Desulfovibrio sp.
GGAATCTGGAAATAATTGATTATGGTGGGGGCTTTGGCATCCTCTATCATAGATACGGAAATGAGGAGAGGCTCGATCTGGAGAAGCTGTCCACTGGCCTGAACGCCCTCATGGAAAACTGGAGCGATAAAACGGGTTATCAGGGGCGCTATCTGATTGAACCCGGACGCTACATCGCGGCAGAATGCGGCATCCTGCTGGGACGCGTCACTGCCGTAAAAACCAATGCCCAGACCGTCTTTGTCGGAACAGATATTGGCTTCAACGTTCTGCAGAGACCCATGCTGTATGACGCTTTTCACGATATTGAGGTTTATGGCCAAACCGGACAACGCGAATCAGGTCTTCAGACCATTGTGGGCAATATTTGCGAGAGCGGAGATATTCTCGCCAGGGATCGGCTTCTGCCTCTGCTCGGGGAAGGTGATCTTATCGGCGTTCTTGACGCCGGCGCTTATGGCTTCAGTATGGCTTCAAATTACAATGAGCGTTTTCTTCCCGCCGAAATCCTGATCGCGTCAGACGGTAAGGCCAATTTAATCAGAAAAAGACAAAATCTGGAAGATCTCGCAAATTGCCTGGTTTAGTCAGTAAATGAAAAAATCCGGGCTATCTTTTACCCCATCCGCCATCTGGAGCCTCACCTGGCCACAGATGCTGATGATGTACCTGTTTTTTTTCTCGGGTATAATCACCATATGGGTCGCGGGTCAAATCAGTCCCCAAGTCCAGGCCTCTCTTGGGCTGGTCACACAATGCGCCATGTTTTTAATGGTTGTGATAATGGCTATTTCCAGCGGGGCTACCGCGGCAATCAGTCAGTCGCTGGGAATGGGCAAAACCCTGCGCGCCCGTCTTTATATTTCAACCATGGTTTTCGGAAGTCTTGTCCTGGGTCTTCTGACTGCCATCCCGGCCTGGATCTTTAGCGAACAGATCCTCCATCTTGTAAAAGCTCCGCCAGACATAATGCCCATGTGCAGCGAAATCTGGCATGTTATTGTCATAGGCCTTCCCTTACAATATGTCTTTCATGCCACGGGGGTGTTGTTTCGTTCAATCCGCATGGTCATCCCTCCCCTCTGGGTGGCTTCCCTTGTCCTTGTCGCCAATTTTTTTGGTTCCCTCGGCTTTGGTCTCGGCTGGTTTGGATTGCCCGATTTTGGCTACATGGGCTTAATCTGGGTAAATATCGGCACACAAGTTCTGGGATGTATTGCAAACTGTATTCTTCTGCAACGATCAAAATATTTCCAATGGTCACTTATTCCAACTATCAGATGGTTATGCGGCGCATTGCCCTATTTGCTTAAAGTCGCCTTGCCAGCGGGCGCGGCCCAAATTGTCTGGCAGTCCGGCTATCTCACCCTGTTTATTCTGGTGGCCTCCCTTCCGCAGGATAGCGTGTCCGCCCTGGCCGGACTGACGGCGGGATTAAGGGCGGAAGCCCTCCTTTTTATGCCCGGTATGGCCTTTAATATGACTTGCGCGGTCCTGGTGGGCAATAGTCTTGGAGAAGGAAAACCGGAACAGGCAAGACGCCTGGGACTTGTCCTTACAGGTATCGCGGCAGGCGTCATGAGCGTTTGCGCCATTTTTATCTGGCCCTTCAGGGAAAATATCGCCGTCTTTCTTTCGGAAGATCCAGCTACGAGAATGCAGATTGTCAATTATCTTTCCTATAATCTCGTTTCCACTCCCTTTTCAATTGCCAGTCAGGTGATGGGTGGAATCATGACGGGAGCGGGCGCCACAAGATATAATCTCATGATTTACGGAACCACCTTCTGGGCGGTTCGTATTCCGCTTGGATGGTTTCTGGGGCATATTCTGTGGGGTACGGCAGACGGTATCTTTGCGGCCATGCTCATCTCCCAATGTATTCAAACGGTTATAATGTTATATGTTGTTATTCGTGTGAACTGGATGCGCTTTGCCATGCGCAAAAATTTGTCCGCCGCCAATTGATATTTTTTAATAAAATTGAATAAGGAGAAAGAATGGACAAAAGTCTCTTTCAGGCGGTCAGCCTGGCCGAAAAAGACCAATATTATTCCTGCTGGCAGGAAACTCCCCAGCGATCCATAGATTATACGTTAGCCAATCTCTGGGGCTGGCAGTTATATTATGCTCTGGAGTGGCATTTTGATGAAAATCTCATCTGGATTAAACAGAATTCTCCCTTTAAAGTATTCTGGGCGCCAGTCGGAAACTGGGCCGCCTATGACTGGGAAAAGGCGTTTACCTCTCTTTCCGGCCTGACATTTTCCCGTGTGCCGGAAGATTTACTGAAAGTATGGCGGGAACAATACGGCAACCGGATTGAATATGAAGACGAGCGCGGCCAATGGGAATATATTTATCTGCAGAATGAGCTGGCAGAACTTCCTGGCAACCGTTTCCATAAAAAAAAGAATCATTACAACAGCTATATTAAGACTTATGGCGAGCCAGATTACAGGGCTGTCACAGAAAACATGATTCCGACAGTCCTGAATG